>NZ_BAABHS010000007.1:0-54249 GCF_039542225.1 Yinghuangia aomiensis
ACGCATCCACACCGCAATCGGAGACATCCCGCCCCACGAACACGAGACCAACTACTACGCTCAACACCAGCCCCAACCGGCGGCTGGAGTCAACGCATAGAGCCTCCACCAATCCCGGAACGGTTCAGGGCTCCGGTCGAGGGATCGAGGGACGCAACCGCCCCCACGTAGTTGGCCGCGTCGTCGGCACGTTGGAGCGTGAGCGCGACGCTCTGCGGGGACGCCAGGACGTCGTGGACGTCCCAGTGGTCGTCGAGAGCCCCTGTTGGCGGCGACTGCCAAGTCCACAGCGGAGAGCCGGTGCGCAAGTCGTATGCGCACACGAATGAGCCGGCGCCGATCACCGCTTCCGTCTCGGTGGCGGAGAGGGCCATCTCCCACGGCGCGCCGACTCCCTTCAACTGTTGGGTCCACAAGACGGTGCCTTCGGCCAGGTCCACCGCCGAGACGCTGTCGCAGTCCCCGGACGCGCCCGCCCATCCGACCAAGCCGATCCCGTCGGCCGGTTTGGCCATCGAGTTGCAGATCGTCTTGAGCGTGGACGGCGGTGCGACCTCCCCATTGACCGCGCCTGTCGCCGGGTCGTACATGGTGACCCCGGATGCACGCACGACGAACACCTTGGAATTACCGGCCCAGCCGCCTCGCACGGCGTCTGATGCCGCACCGGTTCCGGCGCCGCCGACGGTCCATGCTTGCGCGAGACCGATGGTTGCCGGGCTGCTAACCCCTGCTGTTACAGCAGCAGTTGGACGGGTGGCTGATGCAGTCGGTGATGCCTTCGCGTGCTTGGTGTCCGAACCGGAGAAGGCGAACCATGCCCCCAGTCCCGCGACGACAGCCAGGGTGACCACAATGGCCAGAACCGTCAGTGGCTTACGCCGTGTCCTGGAGGGCTGCGGACCAGCCGGCCGAGGCGGGTATGCCGATTGTGCGCCAGTCCACGGATGGGACCCACCAGTCCCGTGCTCCGAAGACGGCCCGCCCTGGGAGGGATTAGGCGAAGGCGGGGGCCAGGATGCAGTCATGTGTCACTCTCGTTCCTACACGCGGAATAAGACTGATGCGTATGTCCATCCCCCCTGCGGACCATCGATCACTGTCGGGCAGAACCACCGCAACAGGTTGCCCATATGCGCATGCCTCCTGTGCTTTTCTGCATGATGGGTCAGCCCTTCCCGGGCGGCGAGGAAGTTCCGGCGAGGGCCGCGGCCGCCGGGCGACGACCCGCTACGCGGGGCCGCCGATGGCGAACCGGAACCCGCCGTAGCCCAGTGCGGCCCCGTGCACACGGGCATCGACCGGTTGGGTTCAAGGTGCACGGCATCCGGTTCGGACGGCCCCGGATCACCGTGCGGAACGAAGGTGCAACGACCGGCACTTGACTGACCGGATCACGCTGAGGCCAATCGGGACCCCACCCTTGCGGACGCGGCCAGGATCTCTGGCGCCGCACGCCGAATGAACCGGCCTACAACGCTGTCCGCTCCGTACCGGCCGACGATCTCGGATATTCGTTCGCGCGGCGTCGTCGGTTCGCCGTCCGGCGTGGTTGTCATGTCGCAATGAATCAAGGCATCCATGAGGTCACGCCGTTCGAAGTCGAACTCGGCGTTCAGTACGTCGGCCAAGCCGCGTTCCTCCGCTTCGAGCAGGGCACAGGAGTGGTGCGCCACAAGCCGCGCAACTCGCGGATCGGCGTGCGCAACATCGCGCAGATACCACCCGCCGTCGAGCTGGTGAAGGCCGCTCGTCACCAGCGTTGGCGAGTAGCCGACGTCGTGCAGGATGGCGGCCGCGTGCAGCAGTTCGGCGTCGTCTCCCAGGATGTGACTCAGCGACTCCGCACGCCGGGCAACTCCCTTGGAGTGCTCCCATCGGCGCGGCAATGGCTCGGCAAGAAGGTCCTCGGCCAGGCGATAGGCATCCGTCAGCTCCATACTTGCGAGACTACGGAGCCATGCGGCTCGGAGATATCCGATACGTGCGGTCTCGCAGGTACGCGATCCGTCGGCACTATCCGAGGCTTCGAGTCGTGTATCGAAAAGCACGTTCTCACCCGGGCCAGGTCCAGCATCGACAAAGCTCAGCCGGCCGGCCAACAGCCCGACGTCACACCGCCGCGACAGCTTGCGGGTGCGTCGCCTACAGGTCCGCGCTATCGGGGACGACACCCGCGTCGCCGGTGACGAGGCGGCCCGTTACGGGGAACCGGATCGACCTCATCCAGGCACCCAACTCCGACTGAGCCGCCTACACCCGCGTTTCCCACGTTGGCGTTGGCGTTGGCGTTGGCGCCTGATTACCCAGCCGACGCGACGTCTGCCGTCTGCCGCCCTCGCCCGGCCGTTCCATCGAGGCGATCGGTGGCGGGACTTCGGTTTCCCGAGCTGCGGCAGCGGGGCTTCGTAGCAGCCGACGGTCCCGGGAGCAGCGCCCCTGGAGCCTGGTGTGTGCTGTACGTTACGTTGCTTTGTTGGTCCTGGAGGTTCCTTCGGAATCACCTCGGTGTGTGGTCGCCGGCATCTGTGCGTGACGATCTTTGTCCGGGCGCCGCGGTGCTTCGATTCGGCCTCGCGTGTGCGGGGATCGCTCGGACCCGGAGGATCGGCCGCAGCCGATGGATCTGTCGGCCCCGTGCGTGCGGGGATTGCGTGCGGCGCAGACAGCGTCCGGGTAAATCCTGTGTGGGGTTACCACTACGGGTTTCGTCAGCCAGGGAGCTTGGTCGGTGGAACGACTCGGGCGCACCTCGGACGGTGACGTCTTGAATCGGTCTGGGTGACTCCTCCTTGGCTCGGCCGGGGAGGCCGGGTCCGCTATCGGCCCCTTCGTGAACAGAGTGTCGAACAGACCGGTGGAGACTTGCTGTTCGCGCCCACACAGCGGCTACACGACCAGCTGCGCGACCGCACCCGCTGCGGTCACGGACGCGCAGAGCGTCAAGACCCCGCGCAACGTCGACGAGACGGACCACGGCATCGACGCCGCAGAGAAGATCAAAGGTCGCCAGTGGCACATCGTCACCGACACCCTCGGCCTGCTGCTGGTGGCCTTGGGAACGGCGGCGTCGGTGCACGACTCCGCCGGCGGCAGGCAACTGCTGGACCAGCTCTCCGCGTCGCATTCGAGCGTGGCCCAAGTCTCGGTCGACGGCGGCCACAGCAACTTCGCGATCAACCACGGCGCACGGCTGCGGATCGACGTCGAAGTCGTCAAGCGGACCTCGCCGACCCGGTTCACGCCGTTGCCCAAACAGTGGGTCGTCGATTGCGCCTTCGGCGGGCTGACGCAGAACCGCCGCCTGGCCCGCGACTACGAAGCCCTGCCCAGAGATCCCGCGCGATGATCCACTCGGCCATGGCTGACAAAATGGCCCGCTCTCGGACAGGAGAATCCACGCTTACCTGGCGATACGAAACGGACCTGAACGCGATCTTCTTCTGAACGCTGCTCAGACGCCTTCTCAAGAGTCAACCTTTGCCCAGACCCCGGCCCCGTCCCGCTTGCCTGTAGGCGTCGGGGTTGGAGGTCGCTGGGCGGCTTGCTTCCTCGTGGCGTCGGATGCTTTCCTGCCGCCTTCGCGCCTCGTGCCTGGCGGCAGCGTCACGTTCTCTTTGGTCTCGCTTTGCAAGCTCTTCCGGTGAAAGCCCCGGTGGTTCGTACCGCTCCGGCCCGACGTCCTTGTTGGGTCCTGCGCCCGGGCTCCACGCCAGGTCGATGACGTCTTCACCCTTGGCCTTGCTCGTCCAAAATCCCATGCTGAAATGGTCGCCCCCCGGGCCACCGACGACGAATCCGTAGATCTACCGGATCGCCTTCCAGCGGCGTTTCGGGGCAGGCTGTTCGGGTGCCCGGCCGACCGGGTCGGGCCCGATCGCGGGAGAACTGCGCGGGTGGCCAGACATCGTGGCTTCTTGGGAGGACCTGAGCGGTCAGTAGCGGCTCAGTAGACAGGCCGACCACCGGCATGCACTCCTCCTTCAGCACCGCCGGGACTCGAACACGGGCTTGGATGCCGACCTGGGTAGCGGCTTCTGAACGTTGGCGCGTACTACTCCGACGCTTGGCTGGCCGAACAGGGCCTGGACATCACGCCGTTCGCCGCGACCCTCGACCACCTGCACGACACCGACGAATGGCGCGAACCGCACCCGTCCGCCTGAACGCCAAGGACACCCGTGACGCGATGGAACTGGCCAGCGCGCGAAGCCTCATGACATGGTGGTCGCCAGGCAGCGCAGATTTCGGGAACCGCAGAGGCGAGGACGTGCCACGTTGACCGAACCTTCACCGCCTCGCGAACACGATCTCCTCGGCAGGCTTGCGAACTCGACCCGACGTCGGCTGGCCCTTCGCATACGGCAGAGCGTCGCCACAACCGGGCGTGACAGGCTCGCCGGCAGCGCCCACCGGAGCCTGGGCACGTTCAACCCCGAAATGGACAGGCAATCGGCCCCGGACTGGGATGTCGTCGCAAGCAGGCTCGGCTCGGCGGTGCGCCGGATGGCCGAGGACGCCCGGCGCAACGAGTATGGCCCGGCCGGTGCGTCCGGTTCAGAAGGCCGGAGCAGAGATTGGGACACTACCCTCACCGAGGTCGACCGCCGCTACGCGCACGTCCGCGCATGCCTCAACCCCACATACGCTGGTCTCTTGCCCGGGATCGTCCAGCCCGTGATGAAGAAGATCGCGTCCTCGCTGATCGACGCCATCCCGCCGTCGCGCCGCGGGGACCCGCAGGTGGCGCAATGGGTGATCGGCGCGCTGGACACAGCCGTCGAGCGCCTTCCACAGCCCGACACCCGACAGTTGGAAGACGCCGTGCGCTTCCAGGTCGCCGCTGCGGCCGAGAGCATGCAGGGCCTGATCCTCTGGGATCACGCCAAGCGGGACGGCGTCCTGCACGCGCGCGCGTACGAACGGCACTTCGCCGCCGCCGCGGATCTCCTGCGGTCTTATGCCCGCGTCTCGGGCAACCAGCTCGGCGGCGCAGCGGCCGCCGCTCTGGCGGCCGAGATCAAACCGGCCGTCCGGGACCGTCAGGCAGGCGCTGAAGCGCTGACGACCACAGTCCCCGGGGAGAAGGCGAAGGCCGCTCGCACGGCGATGAGCCAGACGTGGTTCCGCGTGCCCCCGTCGCTCCTCCGGTTCATCGCACAACACCAGCCGACGACAATCGATGTCCCCGGTGCGAGGCTCGGGCCCGTCAACGCGAAGTCGGTCGCGTACCGACCGCCCGCCCCGGCGGAAGAGTCGCGCGCCGCGCCGGTGAACCGGGGAGCAGGACGCTTCCCCACCCGCGGCCAAGTCCGCGAACTCGGCCGATGATGTAGTGCGGGATCGCATCGTGGACGCGGCCGACTTCGCGTCGGCAGCGCAGCGGTGAGCACCAAAGCCCCGTCGCGGCCTTCGCCGCGTCACTCGACCGCGGCCTAGCCAAAACCGGCCAGGCCATCCCCCGGCTCGGCACCGCCGACGAGATCGCACAGGTCCAGCCAGACGCTGTGGTCCGGCGGCAGGGTGTACGCGTCCGTGGCCGGCGACGGCAGCTGACCCGGCTTGCCTCGAGGGCGGCGCTTCGGGCGTGATGTCGGCCGCGGGAACAACTCGGCGGGCAACGCGCCGACGAGGTCGCGCCCGGCCATCAGGCTGAAGGTCAGTTCCCTGAGGTAGTGCGTAAACCGCGGGAGCGGGGTGGGCCGTCGCTGCCCCCTGTTCCATACGGCTTCCAACCACGGCTCGGCCACTCCTTCGGCGTGCAGCCGTCTCATGGCCGGTACGACTTCTTGGTGGAATCGCCGGTAATCGAAGAGGTATATGCCGGAATCGACGATCATCTTGCCTGCCCGGACTGGTGGCCTGGTCGCGTGACGTTGAGGTGGGATCGACGGGTGCGGGTGGGATGTGGAGTCCGTCCGGGGGTCCGCGGCGCGCCAGGCCGCGGGCGGACGAGGTGGTGATCGTGGACGGGACGCTTTGCCCACCCCGGACCGCACCGCCGCGGCCTCCTCGAACAACTACCGCTTCTCCGCTCGGGCGAGCGTCACGGACGATGGGGAAGCGTCGCCAACCAGACGTCCAAGCGCCGGATGAACTCGTCGAAGTCCTCGCGGAATGCCGAATGGCCACGGCCGGTGAAGACGTCGACAGTCAGGCCTCGAGCGCGCAGTTCCTCGGCGTGGTCGGGGGTGATGAAGTCGCTGGGGTCCGAGGCAAGGACCAGGGACGGCATACCGGCCCGTTCCGGCGAGTAGTCGTAGGCGCCGCCGGGCACCAAGCCGGGAATTACCGCCGGGTCTGCCCGCCACATCGACTCCCACCGCAGCCGGATGTCGGTCTCCGGCCAGCTCGCGCCAAGGCGGGCCTTGAGTTCCCCGATGTCGGTCCATTCGAGCCACGAGTACCAGATCTTGGTGAACTCGTCCGCTGTGGCCGCGTCGAGCCGCCATGCCGGGTCGAGGTAGACCGCGGTGCGGGGCGCGAGGAGTTCCGCGGACATGCCCAGCACAAGCCCGCCGAGCGAGTGCCCGATCGCCAGGTCGGCGTGTTTGGGCAGCGTGTCGACGAGGTCCATCGCCCAGTCGAAGGGCGAGTACCTGCCGCGCGGACTCTCACCGTGTCCGCGGAGGTCGGGGGCAAGGACGTGGTAGCCGCGGTCGGCGAGAGCCGGCCCCAGTCGGTGCCAGGTGTGTGAGTCGCTGAAGAGTCCGTGCACGAGCAGGGCGTGCCGGGTGCCTGTGCCCCATTCCCTAACCCGCAGTTTCATATTTCTCCGTAGTGATCGTTTCGCGCGCCGGTCGGGCCTCGACGCCCCCACTGTCGTGACCCCTGGGACGTTGATCAACCTTGAGGTTCCGCCGGGCGAAAAGCATGCCCGGAGGCGGCGCTCGTCCTCCGGCGGCCAGGGCGTGGTGTCTGAGGGCACAGTCGCCTCGTCGCACCGATGTCGACTGCCGGTCATGGGGTAGGCAGTCGACATGCTCGGTTGGCGGCACGGCGACGAACTCTTGCGAGGAGCAGCCTCCGTCCCACAAGGGGAAGCGCTTACAGATACCTTCCAGGCCGCGCGGAACCCGCGAGCCATGCGTCCCCTTCGCGGTACAGCTGCTCGATCTCTGGGCCGCGTAGTCCGGGCAGTCCTTGGTGCACCCGATAGCCGGCCTGTTCCTGGAGGTAGGCCAAATGCCGGTAGCCGACCGGGAACCGGTCCAGGACGGCGGGGTCCAATCGCAGTTCGGCCCCCGGATCCACAGTGTCGAGGCGGTCACGGTCGTAGGCGGGCTGCCGACGTACGAGGCCCCACCTGCCGTCCCGGTGTTCCAGGAAATCGTAGAAGCGGCCGACGCAGGTGACGTCGACCAGCACGGTATCGATTTCGCCGCGCTGCTGGATCGACATACGGGTGTGCGCGATGGCGCGCGAGCCGTTGGACCGGCACGTGAATCCGCCGAGCGCGTGGATGATTTCCACACCGGCGTCGAAGCCGGCACGGCTCGCCTCCACGAAGTCCTCCGCAGGTCCCTGGAACCACGTTGCGGTCATCCAGGCGCCGGAGTGCCAGACTCCGCGAAACGCCTCCCAGTCCGCGGAATCCCGGTACAGCACCCAGCTTTCGAGCAGGTCCCGGATCTGCGCGTGATCCTCGCGTTCGCGGGCCGAGGCCGCGACCAGCCCACCGGTCGGTTCGGTGACCACACCGTCTCCTTGCGTTCGATTCCGTCCGATTGAGGCCGTCTCCGCGGGTTCCGGCCGTCGCCGAGTTCCGGCGCTCCCCATGCTGGGAGACAATCGGGCCAGTCGTCCGCGTCCGTTACCGCCGGGCGGAAGCGGCACCCGTCGGAGCCGAGCCGTCGACGGGCAGTCGGCGCGCGATGCCGAGCGCCGCCGCGCGCACGGCAGGCGTGTATCGGCGCAGGTCCGTCCCAGACCGGACCACGATCGCGAGCGCCGCCCGAAGGGTTCCGCCCGGGCCCAGAACCGGCGCCGCCACCGAGACCGCCCCCAGCGTCATCTCCTCCAACGAATACGCCACATGCTCCGAACGCACGCGGGCCAGCCCGCCGACAAGGCGGCCCGCCGCGGTGATCGTGTGTGGGGTGTACCTAGGCAGCCCCTCCTCGACGACACTGTGGGTCAGTTCGGGTTCGGACCAGGCCAGGATGACCTTGCCCACCCCTGTCGCGTGCAGCGGCAGCCGGCCGCCGACCTCGGTGACGGTTCCCACCGACCGAGGGCCCGAAAGGCTCTCCAGAATCAGTGCCTGCGCACCGTCCCGCACGGCGAGTTGCACGTTCTCGTGTGTCGCCTCGTACAGGTCCTGCATGAACGGCAGCGCACCCGTACGCAGGTCCCGTCGACGCGGTGCGAGCGAGCCGACTTCCCACAGGCGCAGCCCGACGTGGTACCGGCCGTCCGGCAGGCGCTCCAGCGCGCCCCACGCGACGAGCTCCGCGATGATGCGGTGCGCGGTGGCCATCGGCAGGCCGGCGCCGTCGGCAACCTCGGTCAGCGACAGGGACGGTGCCTCGACGGTGAAGGCTTCGAGTACGGCGAAGACGCGGTTGAGCGTGGTCCGTCCTGCGTCACGTGTGTTGCCTCCCACGGGATCCCTCCGATTGCGGCTCATCGCGACGGCCCCCGATCCGGGTATCGCCCAGGCCGCGGCCTCGTCGTCCACCGGGTGGAAGCACACCATGGCTCCGGCCGAGGGGATCCCGCAAGATCGTTGCAGTATCCGTCGGTCGCCGAATCATCGGACGGCCTGAGGAGAGAAGAACCCGATGTCGGCACGCCACGCAGCGCGCAGCGACGCGCAGCCACAATCCGGGCGGCGGTGGCGGGTGGGTGTGTACACCGTCTGCACCCCGCATCTGTCCCCGGCCGAGGTCGTCGAACAGGTCGCGCACTCGCCCGTACTGGCCGGCGTCGAGTGGCGTGTCACCGACGACCCGTGGTCGGGACCGCCGGACGAACCCGTGTCCTTCCTCGGCCGCAACGCCGCGACCCTGACCGCATGCGAGGACGGCGCGGACGAAGCCGCGCGGCTCGCGGGCGCGGCAGGGGTGGCAACGATCGCCTGGAATCCGTATCTGCGGGTGGGGGACCTCGACGGCGTCGAACAGCACGCCTCCCTCGCGGCGCGGGCGGCAGCGGGCGGGCTGCGGCTGCGGGCCGCGGAGTACATGTCCGGCGAGCCCGTGGACCAGGTCCTGCGCGACTCGCGCCGGTTCGTCGCGAGAGCCGGCGAAATCTGCGCGCGGCACGGCGTCCGGGTCCTGGTGGAGATGCATCAGCGCACCGTCTGCGCGAGTGCGTCGGCCGCGCGCCGACTGGTCGACGGATTGCCCCCGGAGCAGGTCGGCGTGATCTACGACATCGGGAACACCGTGATCGAGGGATACGAAGACCCTCGCGTCGCGACGGCGGTCCTCGGGCCCCACCTCGCCCACGTCCATCTCAAGAATGCGGCGTGGGAACGCACGGCTGCCGGCGCATGGCGCTCGCGATGGGTCCCCCTCGACGAAGGACAGGTCGATGTCCCGGCCTTCCTCGACCACTTGGACAGTATCGGCTACGCCGGCTGGGTCTCCCTGGAGGACCTGAGCACGCACCGACCCCCCGCGCAGACACTCCGCTACAACGAGGCGTTGCTGTCGGCCTGGCTCACGCACAACAGCATCACGCCGCCCGACGCCCGGCATTCCGACACCCCCGGTAGGCGCACATGAACTTCTCGGTCCCTTCCCGCACCGACCGCGGTGCCCGCGGTCCGCAGCCCCCGACCGGCCGCGTCGCCCTCGTCACCGGAGGCGGCGGCGCACTCGGCACGGCCGTCTCCCACCGACTGGCCGACGACGGGCACCACGTGGTCGTCGCCGACCTGGACCTTCCCGCGGCGGTGCGCACCGTCGAGGACATCGACGCGAGGCTCGGCCCGGGATCGGCGTCGGCGCAGCAGTTCGACGTAGGAGACCCGGACTCGGTCGCCGCACTCGTGCGCGACATCGCCGCGAACACCGGGCGGATCGACATGCTGATCAACAACGCGGCCGTGCAGCGGCGCGGTGGCTTGGACGAACTGGACGTCGAGGACTGGGACCTCGTCATGGCGGTCAACGTACGCGGCCCGTTCCTCCTGGCCAAGGCGATACGTCCGCTGTGGGAGCGGCAGGGTGGTGGCAGTGTCGTCAATGTGTCCTCGCGCGTGTGGGTCGCGGGCGGGCCACCCGCCTACACGACGTCGAAGGCGGCCCTGGTGGGGCTGACCCGGTCACTCGCGCGCGAACTCGGCCCGATCGGAGTGGTCGCCAACGCCGTTGCCCCGGGATTCCTGGCGACCCCGTTCACCGTCGCCGGACGCGGTTCCGACGAGGTGGATGCGCTCATCGAGGGGCAAGCATCGCTGGCCCCTCTGGGCCGGGTCGGCACCGTGGGCGAAGTCGCCGACGCGATCGCCTTCCTGGTGTCCGATCGGGCGACCTTCATCACCGGCGAAGTGCTGCACGTGTGCGGCGGCGGACAGCTCGCACCCGTCGCGCAGTGAACCGGATGCCCGGGGTTCCACCGGGCGGAACCCGGGCGTGGGCGGTGGCAGGGAACGTGGACAAGGCTGCTGATGCACGAACACATGGCAGGACGGCCGTCCGGTCGCGGCAAGGCGAAAGGGAGCATCGTGAGTGAACTGCACGTCGAGGAATGGGGATCGGGGAACCGCGACGCGGTGCTCGTCCACGGACTTTCGGCCGACTCGTCGTCATGGTGGCGGATCGGGCCGGAGCTGGCCGACCGGGGGTTCCACGTACGGGCAGTCGACCTGCGCGGCCACGGCCGGAGCCCACGCGGCACGTACAGCCGCGACGCGTGGGCCGACGACCTGCTGGCCGCGGTGCCGCCGGAGCCCGCGCTGGCCGTTGGCCATTCGCTCGGTGCCGTGGTGCTGTCGCTGGCCGTCGAACGCCTCCGACCGAGTCGCGCGGTCTACCTCGACCCGCCGTGGAAGCCCGTGGCGGGCAGCACCTACGGCGAGGGCATGCCCATGTTCGTCGCGTTGAAGGACTGGTCCCTCGACGACATCGCCAAGGCCCATCCGTTGTGGGATCCGCAGGCGTGGAGCCACCGCCAGGAGGCGCTGCGCCGATGGGACCCGGAAACCACGGCGATGCACGACCTGGAACGCACCACGTGGCCGAAGCGGGCGGCAGTGCCGTCACTGGTCCTCGCCGCGGACCCGAGCCCCTTGGTGACCGAGGCTCGCGCTGAACGGCTGGTGCACGCCGGCTTCGAAGTCGTCACCGTCGAACGCGCGGGCCACTGGATACACGAGGACGATCCCGACGCCGTCCTTGCCCTGCTCGACCGGCAGTGAGGCTCGCCGCAAGCCGCTGGTGTGGCACACCCCTGAACGGCTACCGGGTCACGGGGTGGCGCCGACTGACAGCTAAGCTGCACGTCAAGAAGTGTCGGCCCGGTAAGCGCGGGGATCGCTCGCAGCGGTCTCTGCCCGACAAGCGCAGAGCGCCGTCGGCCCTGTAGGCGTGGGATCGCTCCTTTTGTCACACAGGGGTTGCTGTGACGAAGGCCTGGCCCGCAGATGCGGGGATCGTTCGTCCCCGATCCTGCGTCTCCTACAGAAGAACGCGTTGGCCCCGCAGAGGCGGGGATTGCTCCAGCGCAGGCCACGGATCGCTGTCCGGGACCTTGCCGGCCCTGTAGACACGGGGGTCGCTTGCGCGCTTTGCGCGCGCTGCGGTTGGGCGACCGCTGCACGCGCGATGCTTGCTGATCGGTCGGGCCAGGACGGCGGCGTTCACGGCGGATCCGGAGCTGTCGCGCCTGACATGGATACCCCGGGAGTGGGTGCCGAGCACGCCGTTTCGGCGTTACTCGGCCCGAGAACTTGTGGGTAGAACCAACACTCACTATGTTGGCAACACCAACACTGATGCTTCGTATCTTGCCGCGAAGACCGATCAGTGACCCCGGCGTTCCCAGACGGCCGACATCAGTCGCAGCCGACTTCAGACCTTCTGCCAAGGGGATCTACGTGCCATCTCTCCCCCACTTCATGCGAGTACGCGTGCGTACCACGTTCGTCATCTGCGCTGTTGTCGGCGCACTGTTCGCCGCCCTCGCCACCACATCACTCGCGCCGACCGAGGCGGCGGCCAACGCCGACGCGGACATGGCGAAGTATCTCGGATACTGGAACTACGACCAGCCGAACGAACTGACGCTCAACAACGTCTCGGTCTTGGCCTGCCCGGATGGGACCGGGGCGTGCGACCGTACGTTGCCGCTGCCGTTGCGGGTACCTCAAGTCGGTTGGGAGCTCTTCACACCAGGCCCCCATGGCACGGTCAACGGGACGAGCGATCAGGGCTGCACCTGGAACTTCAAGGTCACGCGGACCGGCCTGGAACTGTCGTCCACCACCCAGCAGTGCTTCAACCCGGCTGTTGGGTCGGTAGGCAACCTCACGAAGTGGAACGTACAGGTCAAGGGCAATCGAGAGACCGAGCAGATCACCGCCATCAGCCACCAGCCCAACGGCGTTGATCTCATTGGCACGATGAAGACCGGCTCCCGTACCAAGGTGGTGCCGGGCCGGGACGGCGGGAAGTTCATCCACGGCTTCGTCGGCGACTACACCCGTACTCCCGCGGACATGCACTCTCTTGTCAATGTGGCCGTCACCGACCAGGGCATGGCTTACCCGGCACAGGACGCACTTCACATCACCGCCGACCGCGCGGCCAAGGGTCGGATCAACGCGCGCACTGCGGACGGCTGCAACTGGTCGTTCAGCGTGCGTGGCAACACCGCCGAGCTCGACCCCGCCACACAAACCTGCCACACCGCCACCGGCGATCTGACCCTCGTGTACTGGGCAATGGCCACCGACGACGGCCGGCACGTCAACGACTTCCTGCATGGAACCATCACCAGGCCCGGGATGCCGACCAGCAACGTCTACCTGTACAGCGGCATGCTTGCGCGCTGACTTGCCACACCGACGAGCCCGACAGCGCGTGTGAGGTACCAGCGGTCGACGCCGGAGACGACACAGGACAGGTCGTCACCGGCGTCGTCTGCTGCCGGCACCACCGCGACCGCGCAACCGTCACCACCAACGGTGCAGCGCCCCATTCATGCTGCGGCGCCGGCCGAGCCGGCAACCGGGCCGTAAAAGCCACAGTCCACTGATCCAATCACCCGCGGCGATTCCGGAAACGGGAGAGCCGTGGCGCAGGGTTGTCCTCTCCTGCGCCACGGCTCATGTGGAGGTATCCGGTTGCTAGCCGATCTGGGCTATCTTCTCCAACTGCTTCTTCAGCAGCGCCTCGTCAGCCGGGGAAGCAGCCCCGTCGGCGGACGTGGTGACCATGGTCTCCACGGTGTTGCCCGCACGGACCGCGGTGACGGACATATGTACGCTGTCGCTGCCGTCAGCGATGTTCGCCGCGAACGCCACCGACTGGTCGCCGAGCTTCGGTGCCGCCGCAGTGGTCACGGTGAGGCTGACGGAGCCGCCATCCGCGTCCTTTCCCGTGATGAGCCGGCACTCGTCGAGGGCCGACTGGGCATCGGCCAGGACCTTCTCGGCGTTCTTGAAGGATGTCAGTCGCACCGTCATGGCGACGGCCGAGCCCTCGTTCGTGAAGCCCGCCTCAGCCTTGCCGTCGGGCTGGGCGGCGCCGCTGAGGGGGCTGAACAGGCCGACCACCGGCATGCATTCCTCTTTGAGCAGCGTCATCTTCGCATCGCCGCCGACGCCCTCCGGGTCGACTGCCCAATTCCCCCCGAGATCCGCAGGCAGCAGCATGGCCTTCTGCAACTGCTCGTTGGTGGCAGCCTTCCCGGTCCCGCCGCCACCACTCGGGTTGTCGACAGGCGACGAACTCGATATGGGTCCGGAGTTCGTGGCATCGTCGCCCTTGCTGTCACTGCATGCTGCAGTGAATGTCAGGGCCGGAACGATGGCGACGGCAAGCACGATCGAACGAAGCGTTGGCACACAATTTCCTTAACTATCCATTTTGGACCACAGCGAACGTGGTTGTTCCTCCAGTGTTCCGCAGCAATTGAAGGGCACGAATCAGCAGAGTTACCGGTTCAGGGTCACGAACTGCGGCTTCGGGAAAGGCTATTGGGGGTGGACGCGGTGCTCGGTGCGCCTTCGTGTCTCCTGGGGAGGCCTCCGGCCACCAGCTTGATCCCTACGGCAACTGGCGCGGCATCTTTCCGAGCCAGGACGAGATTGGCCCCGTCGGCCCCGACGCACGCCTGAGACCCAGAGCCAAGGACAGCGGGCCCAGAAACGTAATCCGTCACACTCGGACGGCCGTGCCCCCCGACACTGCCGCGGGAAGAACCGTTGTCGACGACCTACTTCGCAGACCTGGCCCCGTGCACATACGTGGAGCAGGAGGAGCAGGAGTCTGTCCGCCTCGCCGACGGAGATGTGGTCTTCCTGCCGCGGTACCCCCGCGGCGGGTGCGTCCGTTCAGCTGGTCGATCACCGAAGGCGGCGCCAAGGGGAGCGCCGTATTCAGTCGCCGGATTCGTCCCATTCCGCAAGCAGTGCGCGGGCGTTCCCGGTCACACGCGTCATGAGGTCGGTCAGCGAGGCACGTTCAGTGTCGGTGAGCCCGGTGGTGAGGCGCTCCTCGATCTCCTTCATCGACGCGGCCAGCGGCTCGACGAGGCTCCGCCCCGCATCGGTCAAGCGCAACCTGACCAATCGCTGATCCTTGTCGTCGCGGACGCGCATGACCAGTCCGGCGGCAGTCATGCGTGTTGCCATCTTGACGATCGTCGGCGTGGTCACGTCGAGCGCGGCAGCGAGCTCGCCGGGGGTCTGGCCGTCACGCTCCGCCAATGCGGCGACGACGAGGTTCTGGCCCAAGTGCAGGTCGAGCCGACGGAGGACCGCTGTGGTGACCGCGCGGAACGACTTCGACGCCGCCGTGTACGTCTCGGTGAACTCGGTCATGCGTGTGCTCCGTCCCTTGACGAAGGTCAGGATAGTGGCCGTTGGGCGGCGCCGCGCGCATTCGATTGACGGCTAATGATTAGCCGTCTAACGTTAGGGGGGCCGCCAAGCGATCGCGGCGGAGAGCAGCCCTGTTCCGAGGTGATCCTCCATGCCCACGGCACCACAAGCCCGCCAGTCCCACCCTGCCCGGTGACAGCCTCCCAGCACATCGGAGCCTCGCTCGGCACCGCGCCACTGGGCAGCATCGCCGGACACTCGGCATCCAGCTACCTCCAGTCCCACCGAGGACCGCCCCTGGCCGGAGCAGTCCACGGGTCCAACGTGGCCAGTGGATGGGCCACAGGGCTGCCGACAGCCGCCGTCGCCGTGCGGATCCATCCGTCACGCCGATCCCACCCACCCCAAGCCCTGCAGACCCAACCCTGAAACGAAAGAGAAGCGCATGTCAGAGACCCGCATCACCGACCAGAACGAGCGCAACAAGGAAACCGTACGGGCTTTCTACCAGGCAGCCATCATCGAGAAGGAATTCGACAAGGTCCGCCCGCTTCTCGGCGACAAGTACATTCAGCACAACCCGCAGATCGCCGACGGGTTCGACGGGCTGAAGGAGTTCCTGAACTTCCTGGCCGAAAATTTCCCGGGCATCTCGCTGGAGATCAAACGCCTCGTGGCGGAAGGGGATTTCGTCGTGTCACATATCCATGGCATCCGCGTGCCAGACCAGCCGGGTGCAAGCATCGTCGACATCTTCCGCTTCGAAGACGGCAAGATCGTGGAGCACTGGGACGTGGCCCAGCCCATTCCCGATGAGGCCGCGAACTCGAACTCCATGTTCTAGCGGGCTCCTCCGCAGCAGCGCGCGAGGCAGTGCACCAACCCGGTGATCCAACCACTGCCTTGCGCGCAGCAGCGTGTCGGCGACGAACGCCGCCTCTCGAAGTCAGGTTCTGTCAACGTCCGAATGGACGTCATGACCAGGGGTCAACTGGCACGAAGTGCGGGCGAATCCTCGCGCCTACAGTGTGGTGGCATATGTGTCGATGCCTACGGTAGAAGGGGCCACAAACGGTGTTTGGGGGCCGGTTCCCGCACTTCTGACATCGAAGGCTTCGGACTTGACCAAGTAGACAGCCGGTTGCCGGCGGCGTCGGTGCTCGGCCGAGCGCCCATGCGGCCAGTGGCCGGCGCGTGAGGAAATCATGGCTGACACTGCCGAGTTCGCGGATCGGCTCCGGCACGTCTATTGGATCGGCGGCGGGCCGGGGGCGGGCAAGTCGACGGTCGCGCGGCGGCTCGCGGATCGGTACGGCTGGCAGCTGTACGCGACCGACGCGGCGATGGCCGACCACGCGCGCCGGAGCACGCCCGAGGACGCCCCGTTCCTACACCGGTTCATGGCGATGGGCATGGACGAGCGGTGGGTGGACCAGACCCCCGAAACCATGCTCGACACCTTTCACTGGTTTCGCGGCGAGGGCTTCGGGCTGATCGTCGACGACCTGCTTCGGCTGCCGCGGGAGCCGTGCGTGGTCGTCGAAGGGTTCCGGCTGCTTCCCCGTCTCGTGCGGCCTCTGCTGGCCGCAGCCGAGCGCGCGGTGTGGCTGCTGCCCACGCCCGAGTTCCGGGAGGCGGCGCTGCGGAGCAGAGCGCTTCCGAGTGACGGGTTTGTCGGGAAGACCAGTGATCCGGCACGAGCGGCGCACAATCTCGCCGCACGCGATCGCTTGTTCACGGAGCACCTTCATGAGGAGACCCGGCGTCTCCACCTCCAGGCGCTCCAGGTCGACAGCGCGACGGCCGAAGACGATCTCGCCGAGCGCGTCGCGGCGGCGTTCCGGCTCTGAGGGAGCCACATCCGAAAGAAACGCAGTCTCGGCAAAGAGGCCGCTCCGCATGCAACACCCGCACAAGCCATCCACCTCACCCCCCGGCGGCTTCGCCCCGTGCGTAGCTCTGGAACCAATGGATGTCGAAGTGCCGTGCGATCGAGAACGGGTGCTGCCGATCGGTCAGCATGCGGTAGACGAACTCGGCGGTCGAGCCGTCGTACTGCTCCCACGAGTCGGGGATGTCCTCCGACATCACGATGGGCCACTTGTCCGGGTCGGGGCCGTCGGTAAGCCAGTAGAACCGGTCCGCCTGCTCGGACGCCGCCCATTGCAGCAGCCCGCCGGGAGCGGGGAACAACGAGTGCGGCTCCCACTGCCCGTTGCCGTGCGTGCGCGCGAAGGAGGCGAGCGACTCGCTCTGCCGGACAAGATCCGCGTGCGCGAACGGGGCATCCGGGACGGACAGCTCCAAGTAGCCGTCGAAGGCGCCGTGCCCGAAGATCTCGGCCAGGTGCTTGTAGTCGCCGGGCAGTGCCGTTCCCAGCCGACGCTCGACGGCCGCCCAGTCGACGGTTTGAGGCCGGCGGCCGGGCTCCCAGCCCGTGACGGCAGCGACTCTCTCCACCCAGGACGCGTCCTCGGGCACGCCGCCCGCTGCCGGGTCGGGCCTTGCGGCGATGACCACGACCGGTTGCAGGCCGTCGTCGGTGCTCGTCGCGCCGCTTCCGATCCACCTGCCGGCGTACGCCCACACCACCATCTCGACCAGTTCCTCGCCGAACGGCGCGAGCAGCGGCCGCCCGTACGCCCCGGTCGCGGCCGGATCGATCCGCCCGTGCCCGACGAGGCCGCGTGGCGGCCCGAACCAGTCGCCGAGTTTCGCGGTCAGTGCGGCATAGGCGATGTCACCGGACGCGGGCAGGCATACGTGTCCCGCCTGGTGCCCGTCCTGTCGGCACTCCAACGGGCCTGTCGCGTCGTGCCAGACCAACCGTTGGACGATGGCGAGCAGTTCTTCTTCATCCACTTCTTCATCCACTTCTTCATCCATGGCAGCAGTGAAACGTACGTCTCCGACAGCGCCGCGCCCCCATCGCCGTCCCCGGGCAAGTCCCGTGCGTGCGGTCGCTCCGCGGTGTTCAAAGGCTCGGCGGTTCGGCCCGTACCAACCCGTTCTGGTAGGCGATGACGACGAGTTGGGCCCGGTCGCGGGCGCCGAGTTTGGTCATCGCGCGTTGGATGTGGGTGCGTACGGTCAGGACGCTCACGACCAGTTCCTGAGCGATCCGGTCGTTCGATTTGCCGTGCGCCGCCAGGACGGTGACTTCCTGTTCGCGCGGGGTGAGGTCGGCCAGGCGTTCGGCCGGGGCGAGGGGTGGGCCGGAGGCGGGTGTGGTGAGGAAGCGGGTGATCAGGGCCTGGGTGGCTCCGGGGGACAGCAGGGCCTCGCCCGCGGCGACGGTGCGGATGCCGTCCAGCAGGGCGTCCGTGGTGACGTACTTGCCGAGGAAGCCGCTGGCGCCGACGCGAAGTGCCTGGGCGACGTACTCCTCGGTTTCGAACATGGTCAGGATGAGGACGCGGGTCCCGGCGAGGTCGGGGTCCTCGCAGATGGCGGCGGTGGCGGCGAGGCCGTCGGTGCCGGGCATGCGGATGTCCATGAGGACCACGTCGGGCCGCCGGTCGCGGGCGAGTTCCACGGCTTGGCGGCCGTCGGCGGCTTCGCCGACCACCTCCATGTCGTCGCACGAGTCGATGAGCAGTTGGAAGGTGCCGCGCAGGAGGGTCTGGTCGTCGGCGAGCAGCACGCGGATGGTCAACGGGATTCCTCGGGTCGTGGTCCGGCCGGGTCGTCGGCCGCGGTGCGGGGCCGGAGGGGGAGAACGGCGGCCACTTCGAAGCCGCCTTCGGGGCGGGGGCCGGCTCGCAGGTCGCCTCCGACGGAGTGGGCGCGTTCGCGCATGCCCATCAGGCCGTATCCGCCGCCGGGCACGGGTGGAACGGCGGTCTCGTGCGCGGCGCCGTCGTTGGTGACGCTGACGAGCAAGCGCGCGGTGTCGTAGTGGAGTCGGACGAGGGCGGTGTGGTCGGGTGCGTGTTTCGTGGCGTTGGTGAGGGCTTCCTGGATGATCCGGTAGGCGGTCAGGTCCACTCCCGGGGACAGGGGCCGGGCCGGGCCTTCGGTGGCGACGGTGACGGTCAGGCCGGCCGATGCGCAGGACGCGACCAGGTCGGGCAGGCGGTCCAGGCCCGGAGCGGGCTCCAGTGGGTCGGTGTCGGGGCCCGCGGTCCGGCGCAGTACGCCGACGGTGGCGCGGAGTTCGAGGAGTGCGGAGGTGGTGGTGCCGACCAGGTCGGCGAGGATCTTGCGGGTCTGCTCGGGGTGCGTCTCGGCCAGGTGCGCGGCGGTGCCGGCCTGCGCGTGGGCGACGGCCATGTGGTGGGCGACGGCGTCGTGGAGTTCGCGGGCGATGCGCAGGCGTTCCTCGGCGACGCGCAGCCGGGCTTCCTCTTCGCGGGTGCGTTCGGCGTGCGCGGCGCGGGCCTGGACGGATTCGAGGTAGGCGCGGCGGAAGCGGCTGCGGCCGCCCAGCGACACCGGCAGCAGCAGCCACAGGACGGTGCCCGCGGTCCGGAGGATGAGGTCGTCGCCGAGTGGCGCGCCGGCCAGTGAGGTGGCCATCAGCACGGTCACGGTCGCCGCGGCGTAGATGCCGGTGGTCCGCGAGTCGGTGCGTGCGGCCAGCCAGTACAGGGCGGTCATCACCGGGGCGAGCAGCAGCGGGCTGGGCAGGTAGCCCAGGGCGGTCAGCGCGGCGGCCGCGGCGGTGGTGACGGCGAGGGTGGCGCGCGGGTGGCTGCGGGATCCGAGGACGGCGGCGCTGGACGCGACGAGGATCCAGGCGGGCCACAGGGCGTGCGGAGGAGTGGACTCGGACGTGCTGATCTGCGCCCCGAGGAGCGTGCAGACGCACACCGCGACCGCTGTCGCCACGTCCGCGGCCCGGGGGCGGCGTTCCGCGTACCGCTCGAGAATGCTGGTCATCGTGCTCTCCGCAAGGGGACGTGCCGTGGTCCATGGTCGCCGATGACGGCGAAGGCGGGCGGGCGGACCGCCCGAGGCGCGGTGCTCGGGCGGTCCGTACGCGGGGACTCGTCGCCGGCCGACCCGGCGCGGGGCCGGGCCGAACCGGCGCGGGGCCTGCCAGGCAAACGCAGCCCGCCAGGCAGCGCAGGCACCAAGCAGCGCAGCCCCTCACACCCGCGCCTCGACCGCCCCGTCCGGATCCGGGGCCCGGCCGCCGGGCCCCGCGTGGCCGAGTGCCGCGCCTTCCACATCGACGCGGGGCAGGATCCGGCCGAGCCACGCGGGCAGCCACCAGGCCCGTTCGCCGAGCAGCGCCAGCACGGCGGGCACGATCGCCATCCGGACCACGAACGCGTCGAACAGCACCGCGGCGGCCAGTCCGAACCCGAGCATCTTGATCAGCGACCCCTGTTCCCCGACGAACCCGGAGAAGACCGCGATCATGATCAGCGCGGCGGCGGTCACCACCCGGGCGCTGTGCCGGAACCCCGACACGACGGCCTGCTCGGCGGACTCCCCCTGGGTGTGCGCCTCGCGCATCCGGGAGACCAGGAACACCTCGTAGTCCATGGCCAGCCCGAAGACGATGCCCATCATGAAGATCGGCATCAGGCTCATCACCGGGCCGGTCTGCGCCACGCCGAACAGGTCCGCGGCATGGCCCTGTTGGAAGACCAGCACGAGCACGCCCAGCGCGGCCAGCACCGAGAGGACGAACCCCAAAGCGGCCTTGACCGGCACGAGCAGGGACCGGAAGACCAGCAGCAGCAACACCACAGCCAAGCCGCCCACCACGGCCAGGTACGGCACCAGCGCGGACTGCACCTTCGCCGCGATGTCGATGTTCAGCGCCGTGGTGCCGGTGACTTCGTACGTCGCCGACGCCTGCGCCTCCACCGCCGGCCGCTCGCTGCGGATCCGCTCCACCAGCGTCCTGGTCTTCTCGTCCGTGGGGCTGGTCGACGGGGTGGCTTTGAACACCGCCGTGTCGCCGGCCTCGTTGAAGCGGGCCTGCGAAACCGACACGATTCCGTCCGTGCCGCCGATCCGTTCCCCGACGGTACGCGCCGCCGCGCGCGGGTCGGCGGCTCCCCGTGCGTCCACGACGATGGTCAGCGGCCCGTTGAAGCCGGGGCCGAAGCCGTCGGCGAGGGCGTCGTAAGCCCGCCGCTCGGTGGTCGCGGTGGACTTGGCTTCGTCGCCGGGCATGCCCAGTTGCAGCGATGCCATCGGGACGGCCAGCGCGCCGAGGCTTGCGACCCCGAGGACGAGCACCGCCACCGGGCGCCGCAGCACGAACCGGGCCCAGCGCGCGCCCAGGTTGTCCCGTCCCCCCGCGGCACGGTCGCGGGGCCCGGCGACGCCGTCACCGGCACCGGACCTGCGCGCCCGGCGCGCCTTCCGCGCCAGCACCGCGTCGGGCCAGAACCC
Organism: Yinghuangia aomiensis; assembly: GCF_039542225.1. Classification (NCBI taxonomy): domain Bacteria; kingdom Bacillati; phylum Actinomycetota; class Actinomycetes; order Kitasatosporales; family Streptomycetaceae; genus Yinghuangia; species Yinghuangia aomiensis. The sequence continues at coordinate 21,350 of NZ_BAABHS010000007.1, forward strand.
GAGCAGGGCAGGCACGACCGTCAACGCGACCAGCACCGCGACCGCGACGGCCCCCGCCGCGGCCAGGCCCATCTTCGTCAGCGTCGGAATCCCGACCACCGACAAGCCCGCCAGCGCGATCACCACGGTGACCCCGGCGAACACGACCGCCGAACCGGCGGTGCCGACCGCCACTCCGGCCGCCTCCTCCGCGGCCCGCCCGCGCCCCCGCTCCTCCCGGTAACGGGACACCACGAACAGCGCGTAGTCGATGCCCACCGCCAAGCCCAGCATCATCCCGAGCGTGGCCGTGTCCGAGGACAACCCCAACGGGCCCGACAGCAGCACGATCCCGAACAGGCTCACGGCCACGCCCACGACCGCCGTCAGCAGCGGCAAGCCCGCGGCCGCCAGCGACCCGAACGTGAACAGCAGCACGACCGCCGCCGCCGAAAGCCCGACGATCTCCGCGGTCCCGTCCGGCCCGCCGCCCGCGTCCATCGCCGACCCGCCGGTCTCCACCGTCAGGCCCGCCGCCCGCGCCCGGTCGACCGCCGCGTCCACGGCGGCACGGTCGGCGTCGGTGACGTCGGAGGACTCCACGGTGTAGGTGACGGTCGCGTACGCCGTCGCGCCGTCCCCGCTGACCGCACCGGACGCGAACGGATCAGCTACGCCCGCCACTTGCGGGCCGACACCGAGCGAGCGCACCGCGTCCTCGACCGCCTTCCGCGGGTCGCCCGCGGTCACCTTCTGCCCGTTCGGGGCGACGAAGACGACCCGGGCGGTGGCGCCGTCGGCGGCCGTCCCCGGAAAGCGCTCCTCCATGAGATCGAACGCCTTCTGCGACTCGATCCCCGGCATCGAGAATTCCTCGTCCGACGCCTCCGGCGCCCCCATGGCGCCCACCGCGACCGCGACCAGCACCCCCAGCCACACCAGGAGGACCCGGCCGCGCCGCCGAAAGGCGCCGCGGCCGAGCCGATACAGAAAAGTCGCCACGTCAGGGTCTCCCTCTCCACAAGCGATGACCGCTCAAGGCTCGCCGGGAGAGACCCCTCCAGTCGTCATGCCGCTACGGACATTACGGCGTACTGAAACCACACGACTGCCTACTGAAATCGCCGTAGGCGGACGTCCATTCCGCGACAGACGACAGACCTCACGTCTCCATCAACCGCCGCCGTTCCTTGTCCACGTCGACGTTGGCCTTCGGGTACTGCGGGTCGATCTCCTCGAGATGTTCGAGCAGCAGGCGGCTTATCGCCCAGTTGCGGTACCACTTGCGGTCGGCGGGGATCACGTACCACGGCGCGGTGTCGGTGGTGCACTTCTGCAGCACGGCCTGGTACGCCTCCTGGTAGGCGGGCCAGAACGCGCGCTCGTCGATGTCGCCCGGGTTGAACTTCCAATGTTTGTCGGGGTTGTCGAGGCGTTCGAGCAGGCGCTTGCGCTGCTCTTCGTACGAGATGTGCAGGAAGACCTTCACGACGGTGACGTCGTCGTCGTACAGGTCCTGCTCGAACTGGTTGATCGCCGCATACCGCCGCGACCAGGTCGTCCGCGGGACGAGGTCGTGGACCCGGACGATCAGCACGTCCTCGTAATGCGACCGGTCGAAGATCCCGATCATGCCCGGGTCGGGCACATGCTGCTTCACCCGCCACAGGAACGGGTGCGCCAGCTCCTCCTCGGTCGGCGCCTTGAACGCCTGGATCTGGCAGCCCGACGGGTTGAACTGCCCGATCACATGCTTGACGACGCCGCCCTTCCCGGACGTGTCCATGCCCTGCAGCACCAGCAGCACACGCTTGCGCGACCCGCCCGCGAGCGCCTGGGCGTAGAGCTTCTCCTGCAGGACGGCGAGCCGCGCCCCCATCGCCGCGGTATCCGCGAGGGTCTCCGCCTTGCCGCCGGGGGCATGGAGCGTGGCCCGGCAGTCCGCGGCTTCCAGGTCGACCGCGCCGCCGTGCAGCCGCAGCATGTCGCGCAGCGGCGCCACCCGCGCGATGGGCCCGGGCAGCCCGCCGAGAGCGGGCCTGCCACGCACCCGGCCGTTCCGCGCCTCGGCGGGCGGAGACGCCTCCGGCTTCGCCTCCGTCGCCTTCGCCTTCGGCTTCGCCTGGTGCGGCCCCAGCAGGTCCTGCTTCGGCTTGTGCCGCTTCGTCTTCTCCGGCTCGGACCGGCCCGGCTTCGCGGCAGCCTTGTCCGTCGTGTGCGCCTTCTTGCCCACGGTTCGCCCTCCCGGTCCGCCGGATCACCAACTTTCCTGTGATCCTGCCCGGTCGGCCGGGTTCCCGCAGGTCGACGCCGTCAAGCCTGTGGACGGCGCTTCGGGGTCACCCGAACGGGCGTGCGCCTGTGGACGAACAGCAAACCAATCCGGCGCACCGAACCAAGGTTCCGAGCCGACGAGCCGAGCCGACGCGGAAGAGACGCCGCACCGCCGACGTGAGACAGCCCCCGTCAGACCGCCGGAGGCACCCGCTCCGCCCCGTCCCGCGCCATCGCGACCAGCCGCGACACCGCCCGCAGGTACTTCTTCTTGTAGCCGCCCGCGAGCATCTCCTCGGAGAACAGCGCGTCGAATGGCACGCCGGACGCCACCACCGGGATCTCCCGGTCGTACATGCGGTCCGCGAGCACGACGAGCCGCAGTGCGGTCGACTGGTCGGTCACCGGGACGACACCGCGCCAGAACACCGCGTGGACGTCCTCCAGCAGCGCCCCGTACCGGCTCGGGTGCACGCGCGCCAGGTGGTCCAGCACCGCCGGGAAGTCGTCGAGCGCCGCACCGGTGACGCCCGGGGCGTAGGCGCTCTTGGTGACGACGTCGTCGTCCGCGGACGGCGCCGGCGCCTCGGGGAGGCCGCGGTGCCGGTAGTCGTCGCCGTCGATGCGCAGGGTGTCGAAGTGCGCGGACAGGCCCTGGATCTCGCGCATGAAGTCGATCGCGGCGAAGCGTCCTTCGCCGAGCTTGTCCGGCAGCGTGTTCGACGTCGCGGCGAGCTTCACGCCCGCGTCGACGAGCTTGCCGAGCAGCGTGGACACCAGGACGGTGTCGCCCGGGTCGTCGAGTTCGAACTCGTCGATGCACAGCAGGCGGTGGCCGGAAAGCGCGCGCACGGTCTCCTGGAAGCCGAGCGCGCCGACGAGGTTGGTCAGCTCGACGAACGTGCACAGCGACTTCGGGCCGGGCACGGCGTGCCACAGCGACGCGAGGAGGTGGGTCTTGCCGACGCCGTAGCCGCCGTCGAGGTAGATGCCGCTCTGCGCGGGCGCCGCGGCGCCGCTGCCGCCGCGGCGGAACCAGCGGCGCTTGGGTTCGGCGCCGCCGCCGTTGTTGAGCGCGGCGGCGAACTGCTCCAGGCGCTGCACCGCGGCGGCCTGGCTGGGCTGCGTGGGGTCCGGTATGTAGGTGCCGAAACGCACCCCGTCGAACCGCGGCGGGGGCACCATTTCGGCCACCATGCGGTCGGCGGGGACTACCGGCTGGCGCGAGGCGAGCGACACCGGCTCGGGGGCGGGACTCGCCGAGGACATGTTGGACACGATCATCAAGCCTACGGTGCGTGGGAAACTCGGCCGCATGCGACGTCTGCTTCCCCCCGTCAGCCCAGCCGACAGCCCCTCCGACAGGGAGGCCGGGCCGGGGCTCACGACGCCGGACGGCGAGGTCGACCTGGACGCGGTGTACGCGTACCCGGAAGACGTCGTCGGAGCGGGCCGCCCCTGGCTGCGCGCCAACATGGTGGAGAGCCTCGACGGTGCCTCGCAAGCCGGCGACGGCCTCTCCGCGGGCCTGTCGTCACCGGGCGACAAGAAGATCTTCGGCGTGCTGCGCGGCCTGGCCGACGTGGTGCTGGTCGGCGCGTCCACGGTGCGCGCGGAGGGCTACCGGCCGCCGCAGCCCAAGGCCGCCTACGCGGCGGCCCGCGAGGCCGCCGGGCGGGCGACCGTGCCGGTGATCGCCATCGTGAGCCGCAGCCTGGAGCTGGACCTCACCGCGCCCCTGTTCACCGAGGCGATCGTGCCGACGGTCGTCCTGACCGGCCCGGACGCCGATCCCGAGCGCCTGGCGGCCGCCCGCAAGGCCGCGGACGTGATCGTGGCGGGCCCCCCGGGTGCCACCGGTGTCGACCCGGGCGCGGCTGTCGATGCGCTGGCCGCCCGCGGCTGGACACGGCTCCTCACCGAAGGCGGCCCGCACCTGCTCGGCCAGCTCGCGTCCGCGGGACGCGTCGACGAGCTGTGCCTGGCCCTGAGCCCGCAGCTCGCCGGCGGCACCGCCCGGCGGATCCTCGCCGGCACCGACCCGATGGTTCCGCAACCGATGGAACTGCGCACGCTTCTGGAAGACGACGGCTTCCTTTTCGCACGCTACGTCCGCCACTCGGACCGGTAGCGGGCAATCAGCCCGAACCGCCCCGGCGGCTGGCATCGTGGAAAAGGTCACGGCGACCCGAGGGAGACATACGCGTGTACACGATCGTGCTGCTCATCGAGAAGGTCATGGACGAGGCCGATGTGCGGCTGGTCACGGGACTGCACGAGGACGAGCCGACGTCTTTCGTCGTCGTGCTGCCGGGCAAAGCCGACCACCACCGTCTCGTACGCGCACTGGACGACGTCGCTCTCGGCCACCTCGAAGAGGCCGCCGAGGAGGTCGAGCACGACCCGGGCGAGGAAGGCGACGAGACGACCCGCCGCACCCTCGACCTGAGCGTCGCGGAACTGCGCGCCGCGGGCGTGAAGGCCGTGGGCGAGACGGCGCCCGGCGAGAACCCGCTGGACATCCTCACGGACGTCGTCGACCGGCACTCGGCCGACGAGGTCATCGTGCTGACCGACCCGCACTTCATCGAGGAGTTCTTCCACCGCGACTGGGCGTCGCGGGCCCGCCACAAGGTCGGTGTGCCGGTGCTCAAGCTGTTCGCGCACAGCACCCCCGAGGCGAAGTAGGCCCGAACGGGGGCGCCGCCGGGGGAAGAAGTCGCTCCGCGCCCGGCGCGACGTGCGCGGCCCGGTCATCCGAACCAGTAACGTGTGTGACCGGCCGCGCCCGCCCCGGCCTCCCCTGATCCCACCCGTTCTCACGCGTTTTCCAAGGAGCCTGCATGGCATCCCCCGCCGCGCCCGCGGACCGGCCCGCGACCACTCCGGCGATCGACCTGGGCAGCCCGTACTTCGTCGGTATCGGCGGGGCCGGCATGTCGGGGCTCGCGAAGATCCTGGCGGTGCGCGGCGCGAAGGTCGCGGGCAGCGACGCGAAGGACTCGACGGCGCTGCTGGCGCTGCGGCAGCTGGGCTGCCAGGTGCACGTGGGGCATGCCGCGGAGAACCTGGGCGACGCCACGTGCGTCGTCGTGTCCAGCGCGATCCGCGCGGACAACCGGGAGCTGACCGCGGCGCAGGAGCGGGGCATTCCGGTGGTGCACCGGTCGGACGCGCTGGCCAGCCTGATGGTGGGCCGCCGCGCGGTGGCGGTGGCGGGCACGCACGGCAAGACGACGACCACGAGCATGCTCGCGGTGAGCCTGACGTCGCTCGGCCTGGACCCGTCGTTCGCGATCGGCGCGGACCTCAACGAGGCGGGCAGCAACGCGCACCACGGCGACGGCGAGATCTTCGTCGCCGAGGCGGACGAGAGCGACCGCAGCTTCCTCAAGTACTCCCCCGAGGTCGCCGTCGTCCTGAACGTCGAACTGGACCACCACGCCAACTACGCGTCGCTGGACGAGGTGCTCGACGCGTTCGAGGCGTTCGCCCACCGCATCGTCCCCGGCGGCACGCTCGTCGTGTCCGCGGACGACCCGGGCGCGGGCGCGCTGCGCGAGCGCTTGGCGGCCTCCGCGCCGGAGCTGACGGTCGTCACGGTCGGCGAGAGCACGGACGCCGACCTGCAGATCGTCAAGGTCGAGCCGCAGGGCCTGGCGAGCAAGGTGACGGTGCACGCGGCCAACGGCGCCGAGCACGTGTTCGACCTCGCGGTCCCCGGCCGGGTGAACGCCTCCAACGCGGTGATGGCCCTCGCCGTCGGCCGCGCCCTCGGCATCGACCCGGCCGCCATGGGCGGCGCGCTCGGCAAGTACCAGGGAGTGCGGCGGCGCTTCCAGATCAAGGGCGAGGCGGGCGGCGTCCGCGTCGTCGACAGCTACGCGCACCACCCGACGGAGATCGCCGCGGACCTCGAGACCGCGCGCGGCGCCGTCGGCGCGGGCCGGGTCATCGCCGTGTTCCAGCCGCACCTGTTCAGCCGCACCCAGCAGCTCGGCACCGAGATGGGCCGCGCCCTGGCCGCCGCCGACATCGCGCTGGTCATGGACATCTACGCGGCCCGCGAAGACCCGCAGCCCGGCGTCACCAGCCACATCATCGCGCACAGCGCCCTCGACAACGGCGGCCTCGTGCGCATGGAGCACAGCTGGTCCGAGGTGCCCGCGGTGGTCGCCGCGATGGCACGCCCGATGGACCTGGTGCTGACCATGGGCGCGGGCGACGTGACGCTGCTCGGCCCGGAGATCCTCGAGGCCATCAACCGGCGCTGACGCCGCCCCCGGTCATCACGGCCCCGGCCGCGTTCTCCCACCGCCCACCAGGGTCCGGGAACGCGGCCGGGGCCGTGCGTGTTGGATGGAGTTATGGCAGACACACCGAAGTACAACGTCGTCAAGTCCGTCGACGAGTGGCTCTCCGCGCTCACCCCGGAGGAGTACCACGTCCTGCGCGAGGCCGGCACCGAGCGGGCGTTCACCGGCGAGTACACCGACACCAAGACGGTCGGCGTGTACGCGTGCCGCGCGTGCGGCGCGGAACTGTTCCGGTCCGCGGACAAGTTCGACTCGCACTGCGGCTGGCCGTCGTTCGACTACGTCGACGAGGACCGCGTGGAACTCCGCGAGGACCGCGGGTACGGCATGGTCCGCACCGAGGTCCGGTGCCGGAACTGCGGGTCGCACCTCGGACATGTGTTCGACAGCGAGCGCCTCACGCCACGCAACCAGCGGTACTGCATCAACTCGATCAGCCTGCGGCTGGAGCCGGCGGAGGGTGAAGGCGGCGAGGCCTGAGAGGGCAGCTGTCGGGGCGGGCGCGGGCCGGGCTCGTACGGCCCCGTGTGCGCCCTGGAGCGGCGCCGGGCCGCCTTCCGCGGGTATGGGGCGGGGCCGGGGCGGGCGTCGGGTGCGCTTCGGGCGCGCGTCGGGTGGCCATCGAACCGGCCGGGCGGCGAGGGACCTCCATCGAATTGCCTCCTGGGTTGACGGGGGGCGCCCGGCGTCCGGTACATACGAAATATGAACTCGAATGCCGCACTCCTCGTCTACATCGCGTGGATGGTGTTCGTGGTGGCGTTCGCCGTCACCGCGCTCCGCCGCCGTGGCCGCCCCGCGTCTCCGCCGCCGCCCGTCGAGCGGCTGGATCTCTACCAGGCCGCCTTCCTGGCGGGCGGGCCCGCCCGTGCCGCCGACGTCGCGCTGCTCGGCCTGCGGGCCACCGGAGCGGTGCTGATCGGTCGGGACGGCCGCGTCACCGCCACCGGCCGGACCGGCGTCGACCAGGTCGCCGCCGGGGTCCTCCGCACCGTCGAACAGACCGGCGGCAACGCGCAGCTGGTCGACGTCCGCTACCTCGCCGCGCGCTGCCCCGAAGTCCAGGCGGTCGGCGACCGGCTGCTGGGCTGGGGGCTGATGCGCCGCCCGGGCGGCCGGAACCCGTTCCGGGCCGCGAAGTGGCTGCTGCTGTTCTCGGCCCTGCTCAGCATGGGGTCGATCTTCGTGCCGGGCGTCCTCGATCCGGAGAGCGGCGGCGTGTTCGCCCTGGTGCTGCTGTCCCACATCGCGGGCTTCGCGACCTGCCTGGTGCTGCTGATCGTCGGATCGTTCTCGCCGCAGACGGCGCAGACCCGGCTCGGCACCACCTACGTGTTCCGGCTGCGCTCGAGCCGGCAGCTGCAGAACGGCCTGGACGCGACGGCGGCGGGCGGCGCGGGACTGGGGCGGGTCGCGTCCCACGGGCTGGCGGTGCTGACGGACCCGGAGCTGCTGGAGGTGTTCCGGCATGCACGGGTGCCGGCGGGAGCGGGTTCGCGGACGTCGTCCTCCCTGCCGTCCTCGCGATCATCGTCGTCGTACTCCTCGACGTCCGACAATGCGTATTTGCTGTCCGTCTTCGCCGCCTCGGACACGTCGTCCGCGTCGTGGTGCGGGTCCTCGTCGTGCGCGAGTTCGCACCATCACGGGACGTCGTGCGCGGGGCCGACGGGGTGCTCGTCCTCGTCGTGCTCGTCGTCTTCGTCGTGCTCGTCGTCCTCGTGCTCGTCCGGGTCCTCCTGCTCGTCGGGATCGTCGTGCTCCTCGGGGTCGTCGTGTTCGAGCTGACCGGACGCGGAGCCGTCGGCATCGGTTGGCGGCCGGAGATCGACCTGGTGGTGGAACGGCTCGACGGCGTCGGCTTCGTCGAGGTGATCGCCGAGAACGTCTGCGACGGGCATGCGCTGCCCGCTTCCTTGAGGCTGATGCGCGAGCGCGGCGTTCCGGTCGTGCCGCACGGCGTCTCGCTCGGCATAGGCGGCGCGGAACGCCCCGACGCGGCCCGCCTTGCGCGGCTCGCGTCGGTCGCGGAACGGCTGGACGCGCCGCTGGTGAGCGAACACCTGGCGTTCGTGCGCGCGGGCGGCATGGAGGCTGGGCACCTGCTACCCGTGCCGCGGACCCGTGCGGCGCTGCGGGTGATCGCGGAAAACGTACGGATCGCCCAGGACGCGCTGCCGGTGCCGCTCGCGCTGGAGAACCCGGCGACGCTGCTGTCGTGGCCGGAGAACGAGCTGACCGAGGGCGAGTTCCTCGCCGAACTCGTCGCGCTCACCGGGGTGTCGCTGCTGATCGACGTGGCGAACCTGCACACGGAACGCGTCAACCACAGCGCGGACCCGGCCCGGGCGCTGGCCGAACTGCCCTTGGAGTCGGTGGCCTACGTACACATCGCCGGAGGCGAACTCCGGGGCGGGCTGTGGCACGACACTCACGCGGCGGCGGTACCGCCGGCGGTCCTGGAGATCCTGGCCATGCTGTGCGAGCGGCGGGTTCCGCCGGGGGTCCTGCTGGAACGGGACGGGGCGTTCCCGCCGCCGGACGAGCTGGCGGGGGAAATGGCGGCGATACGGCGGGTGGTGGCGGGAGCGGGGGTGCGGGGATGAGCGGCGCCTCGGAGTCCGATCGCGAAGAACTCGCCCGACGTCAGTCCGAGCTGCTCGGCGCCCTGATTGCGGGCGACCCGGTCCCGGCCGGGTTCGACCCGGGCCGAGTCGAGGTCCAGGTCCTGTCGCTGGCCGCGAAGCGGCGCGACGGGGTGGAACGGGCGATGCCGGGACTGGTCGCGGCCCTGGGTCCGCAGCGGTGGCCGAGCGAGTTCACCGCGTGGGCGCGGAGCCACCCGAAGCCGGCCGAGGGCGGAAGCCGCGCGGACGCGGAGGCGTTCGCGACGTACGTGGAAGGGATGCGGGTGGGTGGCGAGGGGGCGGTGCAAACGGAGGGCGCGGTTCAAACGGAGGGCGCGGTTCAAACGGAGCGCCGGAGGACTTGGTGGGAACGGCGGCGGGCGCGGCGGCGGGGTGGGGACGGGGGTGGTTGGAACCCGGACGCCCATTACTGACGCCGTTCATAGGGCCCTCCCTCCTCCCACCATCACCGGGAGTCTGTCCAGCGTCGAAGGCCCCTCCCCCGCCCCCTCCGCCATCGGATCTCTCCGACGAAAGAACTCTCCCCACCCAACGCCCCACCCGTCCAACCCGAACCCACCCCCCTGTGGATAACCCCTCCACCCTCACCTCACCGCAATCCCCCGCTCCAGCCCCAACAACGTCTCCTTCTTCCCCAACCCCCCGGCATACCCCGTCAACGCCCCGTTCCCCGCCACCACCCGGTGGCATGGCACCACGATCGAAATCGGGTTCCGTCCGTTGGCCGCCCCCACCGCCCGAGACGCCGTCGGCGACCCCAGGTCCGCCGCCACCGCCCCATACGACGTGGTCGCCCCGTACGGAATCCGCGTCAGCTCACGCCACACCGAGCGCTGGAACTCGGTCCCGCGCGGCGCCAGCGGAAGCGCGAACTCCCGCAGCTCGCCCGCGAAATACCCCTCCAACTGCCGCTCGACCTCCCCGAACGGTCCCGCGTCCCGCTGCCAGTCCGCGCCGATCTCGGGCACGTACTTCGCGTCCGGCAGCATGAACAGCCCGGTCAGCGCGCCCTCCGCGTCCGCGGTCAGCAGCAGCTCCCCTACCGGCGAGCCCACCACGGTGTACCGCGGCGCCCCCGCCGCCGGCCGGGCGAACTCCGCCGCCGCGGTCCGAGGGGTCTCCACATCGAGCGGCAGCGCGTCCTGCACCAAGGTCTCCGTGTCCACGGCACCCATCCCTTCACTCCGCAATGTCACGTCCACCATGCTGCCGCCGCGCACACCTCGACACCGGCGGTTTTCGGACATGGCGATGGGCCGCCCCCGACCGGGAACGGCCCATCGACATGCGGAATCAGCCCGTCTCAGACGAGTCCCGCCAGCAGCTCCCCGACGGTCCGCCGCCGCCCGGTGTAGAACGGCACCTCTTCCCGCACGTGCCGCCGCGTCTCCGACCCCCGCAGGTGCCGCATGAGGTCCACGATGCGGTGCAGTTCGTCGGCCTCGAACGCCAGGATCCACTCGTAGTCGCCGAGCGCGAACGACGGCACCGTGTTGGCCCGGACGTCCGGGTACCCGCGAGCCATCTGCCCGTGCTCGGCGAGCAGCCGCCGGCGCTCGGCGTCTTCGAGCAGGTACCACTCGTACGAGCGCACGAACGGGTACACCGCGACGTAGTCCCGCGGCGTCTCCTCGGCGAGGAACGCCGGGATGTGGCTCTTGTTGAACTCCGCCGGGCGGTGCAGCGCCATGTTCGACCACACCGGCTCGAGCGAGCGGCCCAGTTCGGTGCGGCGGAACAGGTTGTACGCCTCCTGGAGCGCGTCGGAGGTCTCCGCGTGCCACCAGATCATCACGTCGGCGTCGGCGCGCAGGCCCGAGACGTCGTACGTGCCGCGCACCACGACGTCCTTGTCCAGCAGGCGCTCGAACAGGTTCTCGACCTCGGCGGCGAGCGGCGTGCGGTCGTCCGGCAGCGGGCCGCGCAGTCGGAAGACCGACCACATCGTGTAGCGGATGACCTCGTTGAGGTCGCGGGCCTTGCGGCGGGGCGGAGTGCGCTCGTCGAGCGGCGCCGGGATGTCCGGGTCCTGCATGGTCGCGTCTGTCATGGCTCGATTCTCTCCCTTCACACGGACGCGCCTTCACCCTGGTCCGCGGCCGGACCGAAGTGGCCCAGGCCCGCGGCGGCAGGGGCCGGCGCGGGGCCCGCGTCGATCCCGAAATACGTGCGGACGGCAGCGGCGGCGCGGTCGGCGCTCGCGATGCAGGCGGGGATGCCGACGCCGTCGTACGCGGCGCCGCACACGGCGAGGCCGGGCAGGCGTTCGACGGCGTCCTGGACGCAGGCGACGCGGCCGCGGTGGCCGATCGCGTACTGCGGGAGGCCGCCGCCCCAGCGCGTGACGAGGCTGTCGGCGGGTTCGGCGGTCAGGCCGATGGCGTCGTGGAGGTCGGCGAGGGAGTCGGCGACGAGGTCGGCGTCGTCGCGGTGCAGCGCTTCGGCTTCGCCGGCCCGGCCGAGCGAGGTGCGCAGCACGAACACGTCGGGGTCGGCGGCTTCGATCCAGCCCCACTTGTTGCTGGCGAAGGTGCTCGCCTTGATGCGGCGGCCGTCGACGGGCGGGACGAGGAATCCGCTGCCGGACGGGACTTCGGTGAGGTCGGCGCGGCGGAAGGCCAGGGTGACGATGGCCATGCCGGCGTATTCGATGGAGCCGAGTTCGACGGCGGCGACGTGCGAGTGCGGGGCCAGCAGGCGGCCGGCGGGTGCGGCCGGGAGTGCGACGACGACGGCGTCCGCGTCGAGGAGTTCGGGGCTGCGGGTGTCGCCGATGACGAGCTGCCAGCCGTCGGGGGTGCGGCGGATTTCACGGACGGTCGCGCCGGTGCGGACGGTGCCGTGCCCGCTCGCGGTGACGGCGTCGGCGACGGCGCCGGGGAGGCGGCCGATGCCGCCGGCGATGCCCGCGAACACCGGTCCGGCCTGCGCCGGGTGGGGGGCCTTGTCGAGGAGGTCGCGGACGCCGGCGAGGAGCGATCCGCCGGCGCGGGCGATCGGCAGGAGCTGCGGGACGGCGGCGGCGAGGGAGATGGCGTGCGAGTTGCCGGCGTAGACGCCGCCGAGGAGGGGTTCGACGAGGCGGTCGACGACTTCGCGGCCGACGCGGGCGGCGACGTAGTCGCCGACGGTGACGTCGTCCTCGTAGGGGTGGGGCGGCAGCGCGTGGTCGACCGGGACGCGGGCCAATCCGGCCGCGGACAGGACGCCGGACGCGGCGAGCGAGGCGAGGTCGCCGGGGACGCCCATGACCTGGCCCTGCGGCATCGGCCGCAGCGCGCCGCGCGTCCAGATCGCGGCTTTGGCGGTGGTGGGCGGCTGGAGTTCCGCGCCGAGGCCGACTTCGCGGGCGAGGCGGAGGCCTTCGGGGCGTCGCGCGAGCATCGATTCGGCGCCTTCGTCGACCGGGACCCCGGCGATGCTCGTCGCGGACAGCTTGCCGCCGAGCCGGGCGGCGCCTTCCAGGACGGTGACGCGGATGCGGCCGCCGCCGTCGCGGCACAGCGCGTGCGCGGCGGCGAGCCCGGCGATGCCGCCGCCGACGACGGCGACGTGGCGCGGGAGTGCGGACCCGGAAGTGTCGCGGGGGGTCGAACGCATAAGCCCACCCTCTCACGCCGGGCGGGGGCGCCCCGTACGCCGCCCGCCCCGCGCGCGAGAAGGGGTCGTCAGCGTGCCGACGCCTCGTGCACGTATTCGACGAGTGCGGTGAGCCGTTCCGGGTCGGTGTTGGGCATGACGCCGTGGCCGAGGTTGAAGATGTGGCCTTCGGCGGCCCGCCCTGCGGTGAGGACCTCGTCGGCCTTGGCGCGCAGCGTTTCGAGGGGCGTGAACAGGAGCGCCGGGTCGAGGTTGCCCTGCACGGCCTTGCCGGGGCCGATGCGCCGGACGGCTTCGTCGAGCGGCACGCGCCAGTCGACGCCGACCACGTCGGCACCGACCTCGCCCATGGCGCCGAGGAGTTCGCCGGTGCCGACGCCGAAGTGGATGCGCGGCACCCCGTAGCCGGCGACGGCGTCGAGGACCTTGGCGCTGGCCGGCATGACGGACGCGCGGTAGTCCTGCAGCGGCAGTGCGCCCGCCCACGAGTCGAACAGCTGGATCGCGGACGCGCCCGCCTCGATCTGCACGCGGAGGAACTGCGCGGTGATCTCGGCGAGCCGGTCGAGGAGTTCGGCCCACAGCGTCGGTTCGCCGTACATCATGGCCTTCGTGAACTCGTGGTTCTTCGAAGGCCCGCCCTCGACGAGGTAGCTCGCCAGGGTGAACGGGGCACCGGCGAAGCCGATGAGCGGCGTGCCGCCGAGTTCGGCGGTCAGCTGGCGTACCGCTTCGGTGACGTAGGGGACGTCCTCGGGCGTGAGGTCGCGCAGCTGCGCGAGGTCGGCCTTGGTGCGGATGGGGTTGGCGACGACGGGGCCGACACCGGGCTTGATGTCGAGGTCGACGCCGATGGCCTTGAGCGGCACGACGATGTCGCTGAAGTAGATGGCCGCGTCGACCTTGTGGCGGCGGACGGGCTGAAGGGTGATCTCGGTGATGAGGTCCGGGATCATGCACGATTCGAGCATCGGAATGCCCTCGCGCACCTTGCGGTACTCGGGCAGCGACCGGCCGGCCTGACGCATGAACCACACGGGGGTGTGGGGGACGGTTTCGCGGCGGCAGGCCCGCAGGAACGCCGAGTCGCGGACGTCGGCGGACGGCTTCGGGGCCGGGGTGTGCGTTTCAGTCACATGGCCCATCCTCCCAGACCTGCCGACGCGGTCCGGCCACGCCTGCCGCCTGGGCCGGGTGCGGGGGCGGTGACCGGCCCGGGCGGGTTTGCGGAACGCCTGCCTCTCGTCGGTACGGCGGAGCGCGCATTCCTCCTTTCGGCCGGTCCGCGCGCCTCCCCGGTCGGCGGTTGTGCCGCACATACGCTGCCGTGCATGGCAGCAGCAGTCGGCGAGACCGAGGAACCGGCGGAGTTCCGACGCGCGGTGGAGGAGATGCGGGCCGCGGTGCTGCGTCCCGGGATCGAGATCGAGGAATTGCCGCGGCCGCGCAATCTGGCGCCGTTCTCCGCGGCGTTCTCCGCGGACGTCGTGGTGGACGACGACGAGCTGGGGAGCGGCCGGATCGTACTGCTGCACGACCCGGCGGGGCACGAGGCGTGGGAGGGCACGTTCCGCTGCGTGACGCTGTCGCGGGCCGAGCTGGAGCCGGAGATGGCGACCGATCCGCTGCTGCCGGAGGTCGGCTGGACGTGGCTGACGGAGGCGCTGCATCTGCATGGCGCGCGCTACACGGCGCCGAGCGGCACGGTGACCCGGGCCACGTCGCAGGGTTTCGGCGGGTTGGAAGGCCAGATCGCGCGGACGGAGATCGAGGTCCGCGCGTCGTGGACGCCGGTCGACGGGGATCCGGCCCGGCATATGGCGGCCTGGCTGGATCTGCTGTGCACGTGTGCGGGGCTGCCGCCGTTGCCGGCGGGCGGGGACGGCGTGGTGCCGATGCCGTCGCGTTCGGGGCAGCGCGACCGTTGAGCCGCGCATCCTGCGCGGCGGGCAGGGCGGGCGTACCTTACGCCGCCCCCCGCGGGGCTCCGCCGTCACCGGCCACTCGATCGGGTTAATCCGGTGGCGCCGGCCGAGGACACCCCGTGCGGGCCCCAGAAGGCCGACAACCGCCGCGTTGCGGGCTTGTGGCGGCACTGCGCCTCCGATCGCACACTCTGCTGCGGCAAATTGGGGCAAACGGATCTGGATCTTCTTCTAAAGGCCGAGCGCGGATCTGCCGAAGGAGACAGTGACCACCCCGATGGAGCAGCACCGATACCGCTTCTCGGGAATCGCGATCACTGCGCAGGAGGCCCGGTGTCGGTACTTCTCGATCACCCCGCAAACCTGCTCGCCTACCGTTCGTCCAAGCCCACGGCGATGGTCGTCGTTGCCGACCCCCGGGTCCGCGACTCCGTCATCCGCCACTTGTGGGCCCTCGGGGTGCGCGACGTCGTCGGGACGTCGACCATCGCCGAAGCTCGATCCCGAGCCGGCACGCCGCGCGATCTGTGCATCGCCGACGTGCACCTGCCCGACGGTTCCGGCCTGGCCCTGCTCACTGAGATGCGGGCCTGCGGCTGGCCGAACGGTCTGGCGCTCTCCGCCGCCGACGACATCGGTGCCGTACGATCCGCGCTGGCCGCGGGCGTCCGGGGCTATGTCGTGACCGGTGCGCGGGCGGGATTGACTCCGGGACACGCTCGGCAGGCGGGCATCAACGGTATGGCGGGCATGTCGCCCGCGGGGCGGATGCGCCCCGACCACAACGGAACCGATCCCACGTCGGGCTGCCGCGAGCTGTCCGCACGCGAGATCGAGGTTCTGCGACTGGTCGCGGAGGGCCGGTCGAACAAGGCGATCGGCCAGGCCATGGGCCTGTCGGCGCTGACCGTGAAGAGCCACCTGGCGCGCATCGCCCGCAAAATGGGCACCGGCGACCGTGCGGGAATGGTGGCGCTCGCGCTGCGGGCGGGCATCATCAGCTGAACCGGCTCCACTGCCGCTCCCCGGGCGGCAGCCCATCCGCGCCCCGGCCGATTCGGCCGGGGCGCGGTGCGTTGCGGGGGTGGGACAGGTCTTCGGACGGCGTTCTCGGCGCCGCCCAGGTGACGATTTCGACGCCATCGGATGCCGAACTGGTCGCCGGAGGGGCTCTCTGCGGTGGGAATCCCGGAACCGCTACCCCCGAAGACCCAATAAAACGGACAAATTGCCGAATGGTTCGGCGGGCGGCGTCATCGGCCGCCGGGGTTTCGGCGTATTTTGTAAACGTGACCGACGCCTTCCCTTCCCTTTCCGAACAGCCGGCGCCGGTCCCTTTGCTGGCACCCCGTGAGGGCATCCCGCCGGTCGTGGCGGATCCGGAGGCCCTCGCCGGGACGGTCGCAGCCTTCGCCTCGGGCGACGGTCCCGTGGCCGTGGACGCCGAACGGGCGTCGGGCTACCGGTACGGCCAGCGCGCCTACCTGATCCAGCTGCGCCGCGCGGGAGCCGGCTCGGCACTGATCGACCCGATCGCCTGTCCCGACCTGTCCGAGCTGGGGACCGCGATCGCCGACGCCGAGTGGGTACTGCACGCCGCCTCCCAGGACCTGCCGTGCCTGGCCGAGGTCGGCATGGTGCCCACCCGGATCTTCGACACCGAACTGGCCGGACGGCTCGCCGCGTACCCGCGCGTGGGCCTCGGCGCAATGGTCGAGACCGTGCTGGGCTACTCGCTCGAGAAGGGGCACTCGGCCGTCGACTGGTCGACGCGCCCGCTCCCCGAGCCGTGGCTGCGGTACGCGGCACTCGACGTCGAGGTGCTCGTCGAACTGCGCGACGAGATCGAGAAGGTCCTCGACGAGCAGGGCAAGCTCGGGTGGGCGCTGGAGGAGTTCTCGGCGATCGCCGCCGCTCCCCCGCCGGCACCGCGCGTCGACCCGTGGCGCCGCACGTCCGGCCTGCACCGGGTCCGGCGCCGCCGCCAGCTGGCGATCGTCCGGGCGCTGTGGGAGGCGCGGGACCGGATCGCCCGCACCAAGGACGTCTCGCCGGGCCGGGTCATCCCCGACTCCGCGATCGTCGAAGCCGCCCTTGCGGGCCCCGCGTCGTCCGCGGCGCTGCTCGCGCTGCCCGGCTTCACCGGCCGGGACAGCCGCCGCCAGGCGCAGGCCTGGCTGTCCGCGATCGAAGCCGGGCGGGCGGTGCCGGACGACGAGCTTCCGCCGTCCACGCTTCCCCACGAGGGCCCGCCGCCGGCGCGCGCCTGGGGCGACAAGGACCCGGCCGCCGCCGAACGCCTGACCGCGGCGCGTACCGCGGTCGCGGCCATCGCCGACGAGCACGGTGTGCCGACGGAGAACCTGCTGGCGCCGGACTCGGTGCGCCGCCTCGCCTGGTCGCCGCCGCCGGCCCCGTCGGCCGACGCGGTCGCCGAGGTGCTGCGCGCGCAGGGGGCCCGGGCCTGGCAGATCCACCTGACGGCGCACGCGCTGTCGGGGGCGTTCCTGCGGATCGCCGCGCATCAGGGGAACGGCGGCACGGCGGGCTGAGCCGACGCGGTCGGGCGGGTCCGCGGGGGCCCGTTTCGGCCGGGGTGGCGCGCGCCGAACCGTTGGTCGGGTCCGGCTCGGTAAAGGTCTTGTCATGCCCGGCTTCGGTGACCTCTCGCACGTTGACGCGGCCTCCGCGCAGGTGATTTGGTAAGGCTTGCCTAAATCCTCAGGCTCGCCTGAATCCTGCCCTCTGCTGCCGTTTCGGCGGCCCGACCCGCCGTTCGCGCACGCGCACGCGAGGAGACCCGGTGTTCGCCAACTACCTGATAGGCCTGCGCGAAGGTCTGGAAGCCGCCTTGGTCGTCAGCATCCTGGTGGCGTACCTCGTCAAGACCGGGCGCGGCGACCGGCTTCCGCCGGTGTGGGCGGGCGTCGCGGTGGCGGTGCTGCTGAGCTTCGGCTTCGGCGCGATGCTCGAGTTCACCTCGGCGGAGATGACCTTCGAGGACCAAGAGCTGTTCGGCGGGTCGCTGTCGATCGTCGCGGTCTGCCTGGTGACGTGGATGGTCTTCTGGATGCGCCGCACCGCGCGGCACCTCAAGGCCGACCTGCACGGCAAGCTCGACGCGGCGCTGGCGATGGGCACGGGGGCGCTGGTGCTGACCGCGTTCCTGTCGGTGGGGCGCGAGGGCTTGGAGACGGCCCTCTTCGTGTGGACGGCCGTGCGGTCGACGGGCGACGGGACTGACCCGCTGATCGGCGTGATCCTCGGACTGCTGTCCGCGGTGGTGCTGGCGTTCTTCTTCTACAAGGGCGCGGTCAAGATCAACCTCGCCAAGTTCTTCACGTGGACGGGCGGCGCGCTGATCGTCGTCGCGGCCGGTGTGCTCGCGTACGGCGTTCACGACCTGCAGGAGGCCGACTTCCTGCCCGGCATCAACGACAAGGCGTTCGACATCTCGGACACCATCCCGCCGGACAGCTGGTACGGCACCATGCTCAAGGGCATCTTCAACTTCCAGCCGGACCCGACGGTCACCCAGGTGGTCGTGTGGGCGGCCTACCTGGTGCCGGTGATGGCGGTGTTCCTGTTCCACAAGCCGAAGGCGAAGAGCAGCGCGCCCCAGGCGGCCGTGGACACGACCGCGGAGGCCGCGAAGGCCTGACGCCGGACGCCGGACGCAGGCGGAACACGGCGAGACATACAGCGGGAAACGCGGTGGGGCGGGACTTCCGAGGAAGTCCCGCCCCACCGCGTTTCGGTCCGCCTGGGCTCAGGCGAACAGTCCCTTGCCCCAGTAGTCGTCCGCTCCGCGCACCCCGGGCGGGCAGGCGAAGATCGCCGATCCGACGTGCTGGATGTACTCGTTCAGCCGGTCCTGCGAGGCCAGCTTCTGCTGGAGCGGAATGAAGCCGCGCCGCGGGTCCCGCTGGTAAGCCAGGAAGAACAGCCCCGCATCGAGCCGGCCCAGACCGTCGGACCCGTCCACGAACGAATATCCGCGCCGCAGGATCGTGATCCCGTCGTTGGAGTCCGGGTGCGACAGCCGCACGTGCGAGCGCTCGTCGAGAACCTTCAGCGGCACCGGGTCGTGCTCCTTGACGGCCCCCATCGGCGCACCCTCGCCCTTGGTCCGCCCGATGACCGTCTCCTGCTCCCCCAGCCCGGTGCGGTCCCACGTCTCGATGTGCATGCGGATCCGCCGGGCGACCAGGTACGACCCGCCGGCCATCCAGTCGGAGCCGTCGGCCCACACGAACTCGTCCTGCCGCGAGGTCTCGTCGCTCGCGATGTTCCGCGTGCCGTCCTTGAACCCGAAGAGGTTCCGCGGCGTCTGCGCGTCCGGCGTCGTCGACGACGTCTTGCCGAACCCGAGCTGGGACCACCGCACCGCGACCGTCCCGAACCCGATGCGCGCCAGGTTCCGGATCGCGTGCACGGCGACCTGCGGGTCGTCCGCGCACGCCTGCACGCAGATGTCGCCGCCCGACCGGTTCGGGTCGAGGTTGTCCGCCGGGAACGGCGGAAGGTCCGCCAGCGCCACCGGCCGCTTCGCCGCGATGCCGAACCGGTCCTTGTTGTCCTTCACGAACAGCGTCGGCCCGAAGCCGATGGTCAGCGTCAGGTTCGCCGGCGGCAGCCCCAGCGCCTCGCCGGTGTCGTCCGGCGGCGCCTCCGGGATCCCGTCGACGGCGCCCTTGCCCACCGGCTGCCCCTGCGTCATCGCCCGGGCCGCGGCCGTCCACTGCTGCAGCAGCCGGACCAGCTTCGCCCGGTCGTCGGTCAGCACGTCGAACGTGACGAAGTGCAGCCGGTCCTGAACCGGCGTCACGATCCCGGCCTGGTGCGGTCCCTCGAACGGCACCGACGTGACGGTCGAGTTCGCGACGGTCTCGGTGCCGCCCCCCACCGCGGCGGCCACGCCCCCGGCCGCGCCCGCGCCCACGGCGAGCGCGCCGCCGGTCCAGCCGATGAGCGCGCGGCGGCTGACCCCGCGGCGCGCGCCGGTCTCGGCCACCGCGGCACCGCTGTCGTCGTCCGAAGGCGCGGCGGCGGCCTCGTCCTGCTCCGGTACGTCCGGCTTCTCGGTCATCGGGTACTCCCCTCGGGGTGTCGGACCGCCGCGCGGGACGGGGCCGCACGGGCGCGAGGCGCACGTACGGCCCCGGTCGGCGAGGCGGAGCGGTCGGCTGAAGCGGTTACTGCGCGACCGCGCCGGCGAGCTTGGACAGCGGCTCGGCGAGCGAGTTGACCGCGTCCGACAGCTCCTTGCGCTGCTGGTCGTTGACGGTGTCGTAGGAGACGTAGCCCTCGCCCTGCTTGTACTTGTCGAGGACCTTCCGGATGTCGGCGAACTCGCCGTCGAGGGTGGCGCCGAGGCCGGCGTCCTTCTCCAGGACGTACGGCTTGAGGAGTTCGTACGCCTTCTGCGCGCCCGCGACGTTGCCGGCGAAGTCGACGAGGTCGGTGTGGCTGAACGCCTCTTCCTCGCCGGTGACCTTGCCGGTGGCGACCTCGTCGAGGAGTTCCTTGGCGCCGTTGGCCATCGAGGTCGGGGTGATCTCGGCGGTGCCGACCTTGGCCTGGAGGTCCTTGTAGTCGGCGAGGAGCTGGTCCGCGTACTTGGTGTCGTCGGCGGTGAGCTGGCCGGTGGTCCACAGCGTCTTCTCGAGGCGGTGCCAGCCGGTGAATTCCTCGCCGGCCTGGAGGTCGGCCTCGCGGGCGTCCATCTTCGGGTCGAGGTCGCCGAAGCTCTCCGCGACGGGCTCCATGGTTTCCCAGCCGATGCGGGACTTGGCATACAGCTCCTTGGCCTTGGCGGTGTCGCCGGCCTTGACCGCGGCGACGAACTGCTCGAGGACGGGGAGCGACTGGTCGACCTGGCCCTGGACGTAGGCGCGGTAGTCCGCGACGGCCTTCGACAGGCGCGGGTCCATGGGCTTCTCGGAGGTGGCGCCGGCGACCTTGATGTCCTGCCGGATGCCGTCGCCCTTCTGGCCGGGCTTGCAGGCGACCTGGTACTCGCCGGGCTTGATGTCGAAGTGGATCTCGACGGTGAGGCCGGGGCCGATGTTCTCGCGTTCGGTGATGATGCGGTCGCCCTGGGCGTAGACGTAGACCTCGGTGACCGAGCCGCCCTTGTTGGAGACCTTGAGGGTGTTCTTGCCGGCGGTCCAGTCGGTCTTGCCGACCTCGCACTTCTTGTCGGTGGCCGTCACCTTGATGGCGTCCCCGCCGCTGTCGCTGCTGCAGGCGGCGAGCGCCGGGATGCCGAGGAGGGCGGTGCCGGCTATGGCGGCGAGCGTACGGCGGGCGGCTGGCATGGACACTCCGGTGGGGACGTTCGGGGACATCCACACCGGAAGTCCCATGGGTGTTAGGTGAGGCTAAGTAAGCCAAGGCTTCGCTGCATTGTGCCAGTCGGCCCCCGAGCAGTCACCAGTGGGCGGTAAAGAAAGAGCAAGGTGCGGGGTGTGTGTTGTGACACCCCGTCAACAACCAACCGGACGCCGTATGGGACGATCCGTGGCGCTCGTCACGGCGGCGCCGCGACCCGGCCCGACGTGTATACGCCGCCCACCGCCCGCGCCGCCTCGGTTCCTGTCCGCCGGTCCTCCGGGGACGGACGTCTCCGGAGGTTGTGGTGGGGGTTTCACCGAGATTTTCCGCGCGCGCGGCGTCGCGTCGGCTGCTGGCCGTCGCGGCGGCCGCGACGGCGCTGGCGGCAGTGGCCGGGTGCGGCTCGGGCGTGGCAGGCAAGGCCGTCGAGGCGACGCGCGGCACGGCATCGGCGACGCCCTCCGCGAGCGGCTCGGCCGCCCCCGCCCCTTCCGGGTCCGCCGCCAAGCCGGCGCTCGCTCCCGCCGACGACGAGGCCCTCCGGATCGCCCGCGCGGTGCGGTTGGCTCCGACGGCCGCGGACGGAGGCTTCGACGAAGCAGAGGCGGGCAAGTACGTCGCCGAGCCGATGCTGTCGATCCTCAAGGCGAATTGGAAGACGGAGAAGGCCGAGTACCGCGCGGAGCCGAAGCTCCCGCCGGTGCGGGACCCGCTGGTGCGGGACCCGCTGGTGTACCGCACGGCGCCGTCGGCGAACGGCGACCGCTGGTTCATGGTGGTCGAACGCATCGGCACCGACCGGCCGGTCTTCGTGTTCCGCTCCTCCGCCGAGGACCCGGTGTGGAAGCTGGCGCTGTTCACCTATCTCGTGGAAGACGTCGACGGGAAACGGTTCCTCGGAGTCGACGAGGACGCCTCGGGCGCGGCCCTGACCGTGGCGTCGGCCGACGGCCTGAGCGCCGATCCCGCGGCGGTGTGCGCGCAGTCCGCCGACGCGACACCGTCGAAGACGTTCGGCTGGGGCCCGAACGTGGCGGCGATGGAGGCGAACACGGCGCGTCAGCTCGCCGCCGACCGGAAGGACGGGTTCGAGACGACGGTGACCCGCCAGGCCCGGTCCGGGGACTTCGGCCCGGTGTGGCGCTACGGCGACGGCGGGGCGATCGTCGCGTGCGTCCGTGACAACCACTGGACCACCGGCGCCGGGAAGGGCTCGGTGATCCGCTGGCGCGAGAGTTCGTTCCAGGCCGTTACCGGACCCGACTTCGCGGTGACCAGCTACACGGCCACGAACACCGCGGTCGAACTGGTGTGGATCCCTCCGAAGGTCGGCACGTCCTCGAGCAAGCCGGACGTCATGGCGACCGACCAGCACCTGACGGATTTCACGTTCAAGGCTCCCAAAGGCTGAGTCGAGCCGCCGGGAGGCATACCGCCGGAGCAGCCGGGTACCGCCGGTAACAGCCCCCTAGGCGATCTGGTTACCGGCGAGTAGCATGGGCGCGTAACCCTTCCACGAGGAGTGCTGCCACTGTGTCTCGTCACCCCAGGGACGTCGTCTTCGTCGACGGTGTCCGAACCCCCTTCGGCAAGGCCGGCCCCAAGGGCATCTACCACGAGACCCGCGCGGACGACCTGGTCATCGCGTGCATCCGCGAGTTGCTGCGCCGCAACCCGCAGCTGCCCGGCGCGAAGGTGGACGAGGTCGCGATCGCGGCGACCACGCAGATCGGCGACCAGGGGCTGACGCTCGGCCGTACCGCCGCGCTGCTGTCCGGCCTGCCGAAGTCCGTGCCCGGATACTCCGTCGACCGCATGTGCGCGGGCGCGATGACCGCGGTGACCAACGTCGCGGGCGGCATCGCGCTCGGGGCGCTGGACATCGCGATCGCGGGCGGCGTCGAGCACATGGGCCGGCACCCGATGGGCGAGGGTGTCGACCCGAACCCGCGGATCATCGCGGAGAAGCTGGTCGACCCGTCCGCGCTCGTCATGGGCTCGACGGCGGAGAACATCCACGACCGCTTCCCGCAGCTGACCAAGGAGCGCGCCGACGCGTTCGCGGTCGGCAGCCAGGAGAAGGCCGCGAAGGCGTACGCCGACGGCAAGATCCAGTCCGACCTGGTGCCGGTCGCGACCCGCTCGCAGGAGAAGGGCTGGGGCCTCGCGACCGAGGACGAGCCGCCGCGCCCGGGCACCACGATGGCCGACCTCGCCGCGCTCAAGACCCCGTTCCGGGTCCGCGGCCGGGTCACCGCGGGCAACGCCGCGGGCCTCAACGACGGTGCGACCGCCGCGATCGTCGCGTCCGAGGACGCCGCGCGCGCCCTCGGCCTGCCGGTCAAGATGCGCCTCGTGCAGTACGCGTTCGCGGGCGTCGAGCCGGAGGTCATGGGCATCGGCCCGGTCCCGGCCACCGAGAAGGCGCTGGAGCGCGCCGGGCTGACCATCGACGACATCGGCCTGTTCGAGGTCAACGAGGCGTTCGCCGTACAGGTGCTGTCGCTCCTCGACCACTACGGCATCGCCGACGACGACCCGCGGGTCAACAAGTACGGCGGCGCGATCGCGTTCGGCCACCCCCTCGCCTCTTCCGGCGTGCGCCTGATGATCCAGCTCGCGCGCCAGTTCGAGGAGCACCCCGAGGTCCGCTACGGCCTGACCTCGATGTGCATCGGCCTCGGCATGGGCGGAACGGTCATCTGGGAAAACCCCCACTGGGAGGGCGACAAGTGACGGACCTCAAGCAGCTCGCCCAGGAGATCTTCCCGGACGAACTCGTCACCCACTTCCCGGTGCGGGTCCTCGACCTCCCCGACGGCGCGGGCAAGTTCGCGCTGATCTCGATGGACAACGGGTTCGACCACACCAAGCCGACCACGTTCGGCCCGGCGGGCCTCGCCGAACTCGGCGCGGCGCTCGACCAGGTGGAGGCGCTCGCCGCCGCGGGCGAGATCGCCGCCGCGGGTGTGACCGGCAAGCCGTTCATCTTCGCGGTCGGCGCCGACCTCAAGGGCGTCGGCGTCATCCGGAACCGCGAGCAGGCGCTGGCCATCGGCCGTGCCGGGCACGACGCGTTCCGCCGGATCCGCAACCTTCCGGTGCCGACGTTCGCCTTCTACAACGGTGCCGCGATGGGCGGCGGCGTGGAGATCGGCCTGGCGTGCGACTACCGCACGATCTCGTCGGCGGTGCCCGCGCTGTCGCTGCCGGAGTGCTTCCTCGGCCTGGTGCCGGGCTGGGGCGGCTGCACGCTGCTGCCGAACCTGATCGGCCCGGACAAGGCCGTGACGGTGATCCTGGAGAACGCGCTCAACCAGAACAAGCAGCTCAACGGCCCGAAGGCGTTCGAACTCGGCATCGCCGACGTGCTCCTGGAGCCGGCCGACTTCCTGGCCGAGTCGCTGCGCTGGGCGGCGAAGGTCGTGCGCGGCGACGTCACCGTCGAGCGCGCCGAGTTCGACCGCGGCGAGGGCTGGGACAAGGCCGTCGAGACCGGCACGTTCATCGCGGACATGAAGGTCGCGGGCGCGTCGCCGGCGCCGTACCGCGCGCTGGCGATCATCGACGCGGCCCGCAGCGGCGACGTCGACGCCGGCTTCGCGCTCGAGGACGAGGCCCTCGCGGACCTGATCATGAGCGACGAACTCCGCGCCGGGCTGTACGCGTTCGATCTCATCCAGAAGCGCGCCAAGCGGCCCGCCGGGGCGCCGGACCGGTCGCTGGCCCGTCCGGTGACCAAGGTCGGCGTGGTCGGCGCGGGCCTGATGGCGTCGCAGCTGGCGCTGTTGTTCGCGCGGCGTCTGGGGGTGCCGGTCGTGATGACCGACATCGACCAGGAGCGCGTGGACAAGGGTGTCGGCTACGTGCACGCCGAGATCGACAAGCTGCTCGCGAAGAAGCGGATGAGCCGGGATTCCGCCAACCGCTACAAGGCGCTCGTCACCGGGTCGCTGACGAAGGACGCGTTCGCCGACGCGGACTTCGTCATCGAGGCGGTGTTCGAGGAGCTGTCGGTCAAGCAGCAGGTGTTCGCCGAGGTCGAGGCGGTCGTGTCGGCCGAGTGCGTGCTGGCGACCAACACGTCGTCGCTGTCGATCACCGACATGGCGTCGAAGCTCGCGCACCCCGAGCGGGTCGTCGGCTTCCACTTCTTCAACCCGGTCGCGGTGCTGCCGCTGCTGGAGGTCGTGCGCGCCGAGCAGACCGACGACGCGTCGCTGGCCACCGCGTTCGCGGTCGCCAAGCAGCTGAAGAAGACGGCGGTACTGGTCAAGGACGCCCCGGCGTTCGTGGTCAACCGGATCCTGACGCGGTTCCTCGGCGAAGTGCTCGCGGCGGTCGACGAGGGCACGCCGATCGAGGTCGCCGACAAGGCGCTCGCTCCGCTCGGGCTGCCGATGTCGCCGATGGTGCTGCTCGAACTCGTGGGCCCGGCCATCGCCGCGCATGTCGCCGAGACGCTGCACGGGGCGTTCCCGGACCGGTTCGGCGTGTCGGAGAACCTGGCGCGCGTGGTGAAGGCCGGCAAGCGGTCGTTCCTCACGTGGGCGTCGGGCGCGCCCGAGGTCGACCCTGAGGTGACCGCGCTGATGGAGGTCGGCTCGTCGCCGTCCACCGCGGACGAGGTCCGCGCGCGGGCGCTGGCGACGCTGGCGACCGAGATCCGGCTGATGATCGACGAGGGCGTCGTGCAAGCCGCGCAGGACATCGACCTGTGCATGATCACCGGCGCGGGCTGGCCGTTCCACCTGGGCGGCATCACGCCGTACCTGGACCGCGAGGGCATCGCGGAGAAGGCGACCGGGAAGCGGTTCCTGGAGCCGGGCGTCGCGTCGGTGGCGTGAGCCGTGCCGCGGTGCCGTGGCGTCGTGCCGCGGTAAGGCATAGGTGCGGCAGGTCGTCGGTGCTGTGACGGAGGCGCCGTGCGCCCCCCTTGGCGAAGGGGGGCGTGCGGCGCCTTTGTGCGTGGGTAAGGGCAGGGAATCGTCCGCTGTGAAGGAGTCCGCGAATGTCTCGTGACTGGCGCAAGACCGTCCGTTCCGCCGGCGCCGGATGGGGTGCGGCGCGGGCGCTGCTCGGGGTGATGGCGATCACCAGGCCGCCGTCGGTGTCGCGGCCGTGGATCGGCGAGGACGCGTTCACCACGGGCGGGACGGTGTTCGCCAAGGCCCTCGGGGCGCGCGACGTCGCCCTGGGCGCGGGCACCGTGGTGGCGGCGTTGTCGGGCCGCGGGTTCCCGCTGTGGGCGTTGGCCTCCGCCGCCGCGGACGTCGGCGACACCCTGGCCACGCGGCAGCACTGGCACGAACTCCCGCGGACTCGTATGTTCATCGCCGCTCTGGCGGGCGGCTCGGCCGTGGCCGGTACGGCGCTGGCGGTCGCGGACGCGGCCGGGGCGGTGTCGGGACGACGCCGGGAGACCCGTCCCGGCGAGAACGCGCCGGAGTAGGGAGCCGACGCGATCGGTCCCGATGGTTCTTGATACTTCACGCCGCCGCGGCTAGATCTGACGGGATGACAGATGCCCCGAAGGACCTCGCCGCGGCGGCACGCGAAGCCGTGCACGCCCATGTCCGCCATTGGAACAACCAGGACAAGGACTCCTGGCTGAAGATCCTCGCCGACGACGTCCGCTACGAAGACCCGCCCGGCACCGTCGCCGCCGTGGGCCGCGACGTGATGTCCGTCCAGGCGTGGGACAAGTCGTTCACCGCCGACAAGGTCTGGACCCTCGAACCCGTCCTCGTCATCGCCTGCGGCCGCGAAGCCCAGGTCTACATGCGCAACCACGGCTCCGTCGCCGGCAAGCCCGCCTGGGTCGACAGCATCGAACTCTGGCGCGTCAACGACGAAGGCCTCGTCGACTCGGTCCGCGCCTTCTGGGAGCCCCCGGCGGAGATCCGGGAGCACCTGGGGCTGTCGACGTGGGAGGGCGAGACGAGCTTGGCGGCGGAGGCGGCAGGCGCCTGACGCACCACCGGCGCGCGGGATGCGCAGCGGTCGGCCGAGGCCGCACGTGTTCCGCGCGCCGGACTCCGGCGGCGGAGATCAGGCGTCCGGAACCGCGCCGCCACACGGCCGAGGTACCAGGTAATTCTCGGCCGTCTCCCTCGTGAGCTGCGAACGGACGCCGAGCAGGACGTTCATGCGCTCGACCAGCGGACGGCGGCCCCCGGGCCGGCCCTCACCTCGCCCCGCTCAGGACACCGCCCATTGGCCGGTCTGCTTGGCGTAGCCGGAGTTCGCAGCGAACTGGATCTTCACGACCTTCGAGTCGTCCGGAACCTCGTAGGTCACGAAGCCGAGGCGGGATTCGCCCGGCGGGATCTTCACGCCGCTGGGGAACTCCGGGCCCGCCGAGGTCGGGTAGTACGAGGCATCGAACTGCTGCCCGGAGCCGTCGACTACGTTCGAGCCGCTCGTGGGGCCGCTGTCGACCGGCACGGTGCCGGTGTTCGCGATCCGCCATTGCACGGCCACCAGGCGCGTTCCGGCCTTGGGCTTCATGTACTCGTTCTCCGGTGTCGCGGGGTCGACCACCTTGACCACGGTCGCGTCGAGCTTCACGCCTTCGAATCCGGTGAGGCTGATGGTGTCGCCGACCTGGGCGGTGGTGCTGCCGGCGCCCGGTGCGGCGGTGGCGTCCGACGCCGGAGCCGAGGAGCGAGGTGCGGCGCTGTCCTTCGCCGTCGGGGACGCTTCGCCGCTTTCGGTGTCGCAGCGTTTGCGCCATTCGCCCATCGGGATGTTCGGGTCGGTGCAGTCCATCGCGGCCGCGTTGGGTGTCTTCGCGGTCGTTTTCGGCGAGTCGTCGTTGCAGGCTCCGAGCAGCGTGGTCCCCACGACCAACGCCGCCAGCGCGGAACCGAGTCGCGCTATGCGCTTCATGATCCCCCCATCCGGTTGGAGTGATCATGGTGGCAGAGCAACACTCAAGTGGCGGGAGAAATACGGGAGATCCGGGCACGTGGCCGCGGAATCGTTACCTCTTCCGGCTGTCCGGGCGGTCATCCGATCGCCTCGCGCCGCCGTACGGGTTGCCGTGACGGATGTCCGGCCGGATCGCGGAGGTCCGGCCGGGTACCCGTCGTCGGGCGGCGCGCTGAAAGAGTGGCGCTCACGCCCAGGTCGGGCCCGCCGTCATCCCCCCGTCGATGACGAACTCCGAGCCGGTGGAGTAGGAGGAGTCGGCGCAGGAGAGGAAGAGGGCGAGTTTGGCGACCTCTTCGGGTTGGCCGACGCGGCCGGCGGGGAGAGCGGCGTAGATGTCGCCGGAGCTGGTGTCGTCGGCGACGAGGCCTTCGACGTTGTCCGGGCGGACCATCGGGGTGTCGATGCCGCCGGGGTGGATCGAGTTGACGCGGATGCCGGAGTGGCCGAGTTCGAGGGCGGCGGCCTTGGTCATGCCGCGGACCGCGAACTTGGTGGCGGTGTAGCCGATCATGCCGGCGACGCCCTGGAGGCCGTTCGTCGAGGACGTGTTGACGATCGTGCCGCCGCCCGCGGCCACGAGGGACGGGATGGCGGCGCGCATGCCGAGGAAGACGCCGACCTGGTTGACGTTGACGATCTTCATGTAGTCGTCGAGCGAGGTGTCCACGATGGCGCCGAACTGCAGGATGCCGGCGTTGTTGATCAGGCCGTCGAGCTTGCCGAAGGCCGCGTTGGCCTCGGCGACGGCAGCCGTCCAGTCGGCTTCCTTGGTGACGTCGAGGTGGACGTAGCGGGCGGCGTCGCCGAGGTCCTTCGCGACTGCGGCGCCTTCGTCGTCGAGGACGTCGCCGAGCACGACGGACGCGCCTTCGGCGACGAACAGGCGGGCTTCGGCCTCGCCTTGGCCGCGGGCCGCGCCGGAGATGAGGATGACGCGTCCGTCGAGCTTGCCCATGGGACGTCCTTTCGGGTCGGTTCGGTGGTGCAGCGGTGCGGGGTGGGGATTCCGGTCAGCCGAGCGCGATCTTGAGGTGGTGGCTGAGGTCGCCCAGGTGTTCGGTGATCATGTGGCGGGTCGCGAAGCGCCACGCGCCGTCGACGCGGACGAAGGTGTCGCGGTAGCGGCCGGTGATGATCGGCTGAAGCGGCAGGCCGGTGGTGGCCTGCAGGACCGTGAAGTAGGAGCGGGCCGCGGCGGTGCCGGCGTCCTCGTCGACCTCGAGGATGATGTTCGTGGTGACGTGCTTGGTGCGCGGCGTGCCGTCCTCGTAGCGGAGCGTCCAGTCCTCGTACATGGCGAGGACGGCGGCGCGGCCCACGGTTTCCCGGTCGGTGCCTTCGCTGGTGACCACCGCGTCGGCGAGGATGTCCGCGACCTTCTCGAAGTCCCCGTCGTCGATGGCCTCGGCGTACAGGCCGATCAGGTTCGGGACGGCGATGTGTCCGGGCATGCGTTCGGGTGACACGTGTGAACCTCCGGTAGGCCGCCGTTGACTGGCGGTCACAGTACGGCCGCGTGCCGACGGAATCCAGACCCGGATTCCGCCCGCCCCGTGCTTCCGCCGGGCTGCGCCCGGGGTCGGCAACGCGATCGAAATCGCGTCGCATCGCTCTTTAGTGACGCCGCGTCAGATGGCATGGTGAGCTGTGCGCCGCGGCACCCGTGCGGCGCCGCCGCCTGCCAGAAGAGGTACGACGTGGTTCTCGATCCTTCCTCCGCCCTGCTCACCGGCCGTGTCGCCGTCGTCACCGGCGGCGCCCGCGGCATCGGCGCGGCGACCGCCGCCGCGCTGGCGCGATTCGGCGCGGACGTGGCCATCTGCGACCGCGAAGACCAGTCCGAGACCGCGAAGGCCATCGCCGACGCGGGCCGCAAGGCGCACGTCGGGACGCTGGACGTGCGCGACGGGGACGCCGTCGCGGCGTTCCTCGCGGACGCGCAGCGTGAGCTGGGCAACTTCGACGTCCTCGTGAACAACGCGGGCGGCGGCTTCTGGTCGCCGTTCCTCGACGTGCGCGGCAAGGGCCAGACCGCGCTGGTCGACGAGAACTTCACCAGCGTCACGCACGTCGTCCGGCACGGCGTGCCGCTGATGAACGACGGCGGCTCGATCGTCAACGTGACCAGCATCGAGGCGCACCGCGCGGCGCCCGGCTTCGCGGTGTACGCGGCGATGAAGGCGGCCGTCGAGCAGCTGACGCGGTCGCTCGCGCTGGAGCTGTCGCCGCGCCGGATCCGGGTCAACTGCGTGGCGCCGGACGCGATCCCGACGCCGGGCGACGCGGGCCTGTCCGAGGCGGTCGGCGGGCAGGACTACGGCAGCAAGGTGCCGCTCGGCTGGGGGACGCCGGACGACTGCGCGGCGCCGATCGTCTACCTCGCGGGCGACATGTCCGGGTTCGTCAACGGGACCACGCTGCACGTGGACGGCGGGGCGCTGGCCGCGTCCGGCTGGGTGCGGCGCGAGGACGGGGTGTTCGTGCTCTGAGGCCGCGGGTGCGGGGGCGGCTGCGGTCGTCCCCGCGCCGAGGGGGTCTGTGGTGCCCCTGTTTTTCTGCGACCCCCGCGTCTCTTGCGTCTCCCGCGTCTTCCACGTGTCTTGCGTTTCCTGCGCATCCGGCGTTTCCTGCGTATCCGGTGTTCCGGCGCTTCGGTGTTCCGGCGCTTCGGTGCTTCGGTGTTTCGGCGTTTCCCGTTCGAGTGAAGCCCGGAACGGCCGCGTCTCTCCCGCCCTCTTCCAAGACGTCGATGCTCACGATGCCCGCCACGGCCGGTCCGCGTCGGCGTCCTCCACCCCGGCAAGCCACCACGAAGAAGGGACGACGAACAATGGAGTTCGGGATCTTTATTCAGGGCTATGTCCCCAAGAGCGCGCAGGAGGCCGATCCGCTGGCCGAGCACCGCGCGATCATGGGCGAGATCGAGCTGGTCAAGGCGGCCGACGCGGCCGGATTCAAGTACGTGTGGGTCACCGAGCACCACTTCCTCGACGAGTACAGCCACATCAGCGCCAACGACGTGGTGCTCGGCTACCTCGCGCACGCCACCGAGCGGATCCACCTGGGGTCCGGCATCTTCAACCCACTGCCCAAGGTCAACCACCCGGCGAAGGTCGCCGAGCGTGTCGCGATGCTCGACCACCTGTCGGGTGGCCGGTTCGAGTTCGGCACCGGGCGCGGCGCGGGCTCGCACGAGATCCTCGGCTTCCACCCGGGCATGACCGACATGGGCGGCACCCGGCCGATCTGGGAAGAGACGATCGCCGAGTTCCCCAAGATGTGGCTGCAGGACGAATACGAGGGCTTCGAAGGCGAGTACTGGTCGCTGCCGCCGCGCAAGATCCTGCCCAAACCGCTCGCCAAGCCGCACCCGCCGATGTGGTACGCGGCCGGCAACACCTCGTCCTATGCCATGGCCGCCCGCAAGGGCCTCGGCGTGCTGGGCTTCTCGGTGGGGTCGCCGAAGGAGCTGGAGCCGGTGCTCACGGCGTACAAGACGGAGATCGCCAACGCCGAGCCGATCGGCGCCTTCGTCAACGACAACATCATGGTGACCAGCAGCGCGATCTGCTTCGAGGACCGCGAGCGGGCGCGCGAGGTGATGATGCGGCCGGCGAACACCTACCTGCAGAGCCTGGTGTTCCGGTACCACGACACGTTCCCGCACCCGCCGCAGGTGCCGGCGTGGCCGGAGCTGATACCCGACCCGGACCCGGCCGCCGTCGACTGGATGCTCTCCGAAGGCATGACCATCGCAGGCGACCCGGACGACGTGCTGCGCCAGTGCAAGCGCTGGGAGAGCACCGGCGTCGACCAGCTGACGTTCGGGCTGCCGGTGGGGCAGACGATCGACGAGGCGCTCGAGTCGATCCGGCTGATCGGCGAGCACGTGATCCCCAAGATCGACACCGACCCGGTGCACCGCACCACGCGCTTCCGGGACGCCGCCGCGGGCGGCGGAAACAGCGCGGGGTGAGACCGGCGCCGGGAAAGTCACCAGGTGCTGACAGCGGTGTCGTTTCTGACGTAGTGTCAGGTCCTTCGCACGAAAAGGAATCGTTCATGGGCTTCAAGGAGTACCCGATCCGCGCGACCGGGATGCTGTTCACCGCGGTCGACCCGGAGCGGGGGCACGAGGTCGAGTACCACCGCTGGTACGAGCGCGACCACTTCTATGCCGGCTGCATGATCGGCCCCGGCATGCTGGCGGGCAAGCGCTGGGTCGCCACCCGCGACCTGAAGGACCTGCGCTTCCCGGCGGACAGCGACGTCGTCCCGGCGATCGACGCCGGTTCGTACCTGGCGATCTACTGGGTCAACGACGGTCAGTGGGCCGAGTGGAACAACTGGGCCGTGGAGCAGGTCAACTGGCTGTACTCCAACGACCGCGGATTCCCGAACCGGATCCACGCGCACACCGCGATGTACCTGCACGACAAGCGCTGGTACCGCGACGAGGACCCGGTCCCGCTGGAGCTGGCCCTCGACCACGGCTACCAGGGCATGGTGTCGCTGGCCGTGCAGCGCGCCGAGGGTGTCTCGCAGTCCGACCTCGAAGCGTGGTTCGACGCGAACCTGCCCAAGTTCCTGGACGGTTCCGCCGTCGAGTCGGTGGCCGCCTGGACCGCCGAACCGCTCGCCGACGACGCCCCGGCCTTCGTCCCGCGCGACCCGAACGCGGCCACCCGCAGCATGCAGCTGTACTTCCTGTCCGGCGACCCCCGCGACAGCTGGGACGCCTTCCACGCCTGGGCCGACCAGATCAACGCCTCGGGCATCGGCACGGTGACCTTCGCCGCTCCGTGGATCCCGACCATCCCCGGCCGGGACACCTACACCGACCAGCTCTGGTAGAACCACCCCACCGCCACCCGGCGGTGACGGGC